>QKEK01000256.1 GCA_003251775.1 Clostridia bacterium
CCAAAATCACCAGTTAAGCCTACACCGCCTACGCCTACACCTAAGCCAGAGCCAGCTAAACCTGTTGTAACTCCTGCACCAACACCACCTCCACCTCCATCAAAGCCACAGACAAACAAGTCTACTAATGATGCTGGGAGTAATTCTAGTACGAGTAATTCTAATACTAGTAGCAGTTCTAGTAATTCTAGTACAGAATATACAAATTCAAAGAATCAAGATGGAGAAATAGATTATTTTGCACGTCCTGCAAATCCAGTATTTGAAGTATCGACTGGTGATATGGTATCTGGAAGTAGTTCTTTAGCTAGTATAACTAACGGAGTAGATATGATTAATGGAGGAGTGCAATTTGTAAAAAGTGCTAATGGTAAGTATATTTATGTAAAAGGAAATTCATCAACATTACAAAATATGGGTATAAATGGGAGAAGATACTCGTTTAAAAATGCTAATGCACACCCTGAATTGTTTCAGTATGTAAACAAAGGAGCTGCGGTTAAACAAGCTTTAAAATCTAAAGGAAACATAATTACTTCAGCTGTTGGAATTGGGATAGATACCTATAAAGATGTTTCCAGTGTAGATGGTACATATGAAAAAGTTGTAGTGGGTGCTACAGATATAGTTTTTGGTGCAGTAGGTTCTGCGGCAAGTACTGCTGCTGGAGCATATGCGGGAGCTGCAATTGGTTCAGTGGCATGTCCAGGTCTAGGTACCATTGCCGGTGTAGCTATAGGTTTTGGTGTTTCATTATTATATGATGCTATAACAGATCCAATAAAGAGAGATCTTCAGTATAGATTCGCACCTTCACTTAAAAAACAAGATTATTAAAAGGAGAGCATATATATGGAATTGAAAGAAATAAGTAAAATTGAGGAATATGTTGCACTCAAAAATCCAGAAGAAATAAAGTATTTACTTATATGTGCATTGATAATGAGTATTGTATTTCCAGTTATGATATATGGATTAGTTTATTGGGTAAATATAAATACGTTAAAGACACCTTGGGCAATATTTTATATACTTTATGGAATTTTAATTGTATGGAACTTCTATTTACGTACCAATATTTACAATAAGCAACTACAATTTCTATTATTCAACGCTATATTTTGCTTTGTTATTGCAGTGCAATTTATAGGATTCTACTATGTATTTGGAATAGAAAGTGGAATTTCTCGTTTTTACTTAATAATAGGACTTATAGGTGTAAGTATTATCATTGCTATTGTTTGTTATTACAGATATAGAGTTTATAAGGGGTTTGCGAAAAACCGTTCAGGAAGCCCTAATTATGCTGTAATTATGGGTATTACTTTGATTGGTAGTGCTTTAGTAAAGGGTGTTTTATCAGGTGTTTCAGTAAATTCACAAATAATACTTATTAGTAGTATAAGCCTTTTTGTTGGATGTGGTTTTGCAATAGGTACTCTTTCAATACATCAATATTATGTTGCAATAAAATATAAAGATCAAATTGAGCTATTTAAAAAACCTAAAGTAAAGGCTAAGAAAAAATAACTTGTTGACTTCAATAATATCTGTGGGTTTCATTAATATCATCGGCACAAATTAACAACCCAATATTAGTGCAATTACCCAATATGAAACTAATTTGTAACTAGAAATTTTCAATAAAAAAACTAAACCAACAACAAGCCTTGATGAAATATTCGAGATTTGTTGTAGGTTATTTTTTTGCCCACCACAAATAAGCCTATTATCACAAGTTAATAAGCTAAGGTTTCAACAAATATACAATTAACTAAGCAAAATAAAAGGCTAATTATAAAAGAACCAAACTCAAGCTACTTTCTTATAGCTATGATACAAGCCTCCGAGTACAGGCTGAGCTTCTAAGACCGTATCCTTTACCAATGTTTTAGAAGGCTTGTCCTTTTCAATTGGTGTCGCAATTAATCCCTTGATGAGTCCTTGCAGGGTTGCAGTATTTATTAATATACTCATTTAGTAATAGCCTTAGATACTTTTCATTAAAGGGTATGACATAATTAAGTAGCTCTTGTCTTAGAATGCCTATGGTCCTTTCGTAGATACCATTCTGCAATGGTGACCTAATAGCTGTTCTCTTTGATTTTATGTTAGTGTTTTTAAAAACTCTTGGAAATCCTTTGCTCTAAAGATACTATCCTTGTCGTGAATTAAATATCTAGGTGCTTTGCCATAAGGTGTAGCCTCTCTAATTTGTTGTTGACCCAATCAGCTTGCCTTTGCTTATCTGTTGGAGCTTTGCGGATATCTGGGATATACTTAGCAATAGTATTTGGACAGGGAGCGTCTGTTACATTAAGGCTAAGCAATTGCTCGTGTATTTTCTCTGGTGATAGCAGGGGATTTTCCTTATGGATACGCTTAATCAAGGCTATTGTTTTGGCTGATATTCTAGGTCTTCCAGACCTCTTGCACTTAGTCCTCCAATATGCTTTAAATGCTGTCCTATGCAAGCCCATCACAGTTTCTGGCTTTATAATAACAAGACTTGACTTCCAGTTATCAAATACCCTAGATAATATAACCCATAGCTGACGAAACACTGGAGTAACTCTAGGCTTCTTCAGAAGACTTTAGGAGGTGCTTTTTGTATAAGCCGTAGAGCCTATCACAGGATTATGCAGGGTGATATTTTTAGGGATTAGAAGGTTAAGAGATTGGAGGAGGTTTTTTGTATGTTACGTGTTAGGGTTGGTACTACCTTGGAGAAGGAGATGTATGCTGTTGCAAAGGCATATGCTAAGGCTCAAGGCTTTAGAGGAGCGAATGAGGTTATCGAGAAGGCTCTATATAAGTATTTCTATGAGCTTGACTATCAAGTTTGGGAGCAACCACAGCAGGGCGGTTGGTTAAAGAGGATTACTGTATTTAACAAATCCGCTGTTATTGAGAGTATACGCTATGTTAAGCATATACCAAGACGTAAGCTAGAGGTTTATTCTGAGGAATGGTTTGAGGAAAGAGGCTTTAATAGGATTAGGTGAGGTGATACACCTTACCTTACCTTAAGCACTAGCTTAATTCATAAAGCTATACCTAAGACCGAGGTCCGTTTTTGTTGACTTGTCGCTAA
>QKEK01000195.1 GCA_003251775.1 Clostridia bacterium
GTGTGACAATCCTAGATATGCACTATACCAATCTAAATACGATATGACTCTTGCAAACAGGGCAAATGAAAGCAAAACAGAAACTGTAACTATAGCAGGAAAATGCTGTGAATCCGGTGATTTGCTAGCGAAGGATATAGAAATACAGGAAGCTCAAGCTGGGGATATTTTAGCTGTATTTGCAACTGGTGCGTACAACTACTCTATGTCAAGCAACTACAATAGAATAACAAGACCTCCGATTGTATTAGTTAAGGATGGTAAGGATAGGCTTATAGTAAAACGAGAGGATTATAATGATATAATTCGTAATGATGTAATACCCGAGGACCTGAAATAGCGTCTTTAGTAATGAAATGGCTTTAAAACCGCTTGCAGGCTTTATTTGTGCCAAATGCATAGCGGAGTTTATATAAGCGTTTAACGAACTTCAAGTTTGATAGAAACTCTAATGAAGTTCGTTAAATCGCCAAGACAGGTTCTAATTACTTGTTAAAGAATATAGTCTTTTGAAATTAAGACGCGTTGCTGATTCAAGTAAATAGGCAGATTCATTAGCATCCTCAAATCTATAACGATTAAGGGTATCAACGATCTCCTCTGCGGTATTTATCCCCAGTCCGTGACCATAATATGTTCCATCTCCAAGGTCTATAGTATTTTCCCCCTGCCACTCAGGGACAAGAGGGTCTACATCTGGGTTTTTAAAATACCTGCAATCACCAGGAAGAAAGTCTTTAATGTATCGGTATTGTTGAATTCCAATCCTTTGATCTAAATGTTGCCAATCCATTAAGTAGATATCAGTAAATAACTCATTATAACGTTTTTCTGTAAATACCTCTAACAAAGCTAGATAATATACAACAACCATAGCTGTTGCACACTCAGTTCCATACTCTGAGCTATTAGTTAGAATATCACTGATAGCTACTGTGGGTAACACATTTTTTTTAAGTAAAAAGCCTCCTTCACCAGTCCTTTCCCAATAATTAGTATTGCAGGTTGATTTTCTAAAAATCTTGAATGAAAAATAACTGCTATTTAACCTTCTTGAGGCAGTAATAATACTATTTCTTAAGTCAGCCTCAAAGAAGAGCTGGTTCATTGATGAATAATTATAAGCATTCTGACTATCTGATAGTATTCTAATTACCTTATACTGTATACTCTCAGGAGGATAGTTCATAGTTAAGGCTTCTATCGAGGTGGTGGTATTATTTATACTAATCATGGCTAACCTCCTAAATTATATTCTTAACAGCTATATAAATTTGTTGTATCAGCGGTAGCTCTATCCATAAATTCCATTTGGACTTATCGCTTTTATAAAGCCTGAATGAAAAATCAGAAAGAAGCTCTTTGTATTCCACTTTTAAATTACTAAAGCTATCAAGAGTTTTCTGCTTTTGGTTGTCTAGCTTATTATGCAATTTTGAATTATTATCATAATACGTGCAAAAATACTTAGATTCATGAGAAACTTCGTATGGTATAGGACTATTTGTCTGCTGAAAATACTCTCCTGTAAAACTAATAAATGACTTATTTTCCTTTAACCATGTATTGATTTGCTGGTATTGATTTCTTAGGACTAATTCATCTATGTTAGGAATAAAGCTTAATAGTTTTTTAGCTAGTTTTATATCCTCTTTATTATCGGACTTAATATATTTTGCGATTTGAATTAATATTTCAGTATCCTTAGATTCAAAAAGAGCCCAAATAAGGTCATGGGTGTAGTATCCCTTCCTATTTCTATTAAATATCATTTTAATAACGGTATTAAGAATAGTTTTGTCTTTATAATACTTTATAAGAATAGAACAGACTCTATCCATGATCTCATCATAATCATCGTTTACCCCATCCTCCTGATGTCCTGTGTCGAAAATCCATTTAAGGGTTGAATAGCTCTGTGAGGTATAATCGTATAAGGCTTTTTTGGTATTTGTAATTTTGCTATTAGTTATTATATTTATTATGTTAATAGCATCTTTATTTCTGTTATTCAATCTGTTTATAAGATTATGCTTTTTCAATTCTGGTAATAATACGTATAGTGTAGCGAAATGAAGGCTTTCATCGTTTAACTGGTATATGAGCTTTAAACTATTGATAGACATATTTTGGTCAAAATAATCCTTTAGCCTATTAGAGCCATCATTAAGACGAATGTTATCTAGGGATTTCTCATTACTGAGATGTGAAATGTTCATAAATAAAGCACCACTTATATCATAATCTAATATCATATTATGCAAGTGGGGACTATATGCTTACAAAATAAGTTGTTATTTGAAAGGATAGATGAAAGTTTGTTTACAAATATATAGGCATAGGCATAGACTTAGGCTTAATGAAGGCTATTAATTTCTCTGTCTTGAATAGGGCTCTCTTTAATGCTATAATGATATTATTGTTTTGAAAACAAGTTTTAAAAGTTTTTCGCTAGTTAAGAAGCGTTGACTAATTATTATGAAATATCGAGATTCTTAAGCTGTTGGCTAAATATAATAGCGTCGATAACTTAGGGTTCATATTATGGGGTGTTTATTATGACTTTATATGAAATTATAGAATTATTGGAGGCTGAGGCTTGTACTGGTGTTGAGGGTTTAGGCATAAATATTGAATCAGCTTGTGGTTCGGATTTGATGAGTGATGTTATGGCATTTTCAAAAGAAAACGCTCTAATGTTGACAGGTCTTGTCAATATGCAGGTTATCAGAACAGCAGAAATGATGGATATGAAAGCAGTTGCTTTTGTAAGAGGGAAAAAGCCAACAGAGGATATGATACGCTTGGCAAAGGAGAAGGATATTATATTGATTTCCACTAAGCTCCCAATGTTCGCATCATGCGGTATATTATATGAAAAAGGAATGCGGGGAAGAGGGGCAGGAGAATGTTAACAGTGTTAGAAAGAGAGTACGATATATTAGCGGATGATTTTATAGCAGCGGGAGAGGCTTCAAGTAGCGTAAGAAAAATACTAAATCAGCTCGGGATTGATCCAAAGACGGTTAAAAGAGCTGCTATTGCAA
>QKEK01000162.1 GCA_003251775.1 Clostridia bacterium
TGCATATCTGGTGGTTTAGGTAGTGGCTACGAAGAAATATACAATTACGGTATAGATGCTGCTTTTAGTAACGTAAATGATGCGATGGATCTAAAAACAGCTATGGCAAAGTCAGGAGAAATGATGACTCAGTCAGCATATGCTGTTATGAGACTAATTCTAAAAGTAAAAAGCTAGTGGAAGTAATCTCGTTTCAGGGTTGAAAATAGCGTGCAAATATACAATAATGCAATATACATAAATCTATCATATAATTGCAAACATAATAAAAATATAGTAAAATAATTACGATATGATGACAAATAAGTACCAATGCAATACATCACACGTTGGACATAGGCATGAAGATAGATTTTAATTATTAGCATTAAAGAGAGGTATTTAACATGAAACTTGACCCAATTAGTAACAATTCTGTTGTAAATGAGATACTTAAAAGAATAACTGACTCTATTGTAAGAGAGGAATTGAAGCCAGGAGAAAAGCTTCCTACTGAAGTAGAGCTTATGGAGAAGCTAGGAGTTGGCAGAAACTCTATTCGAGAGGCAGTAAAAATGCTGGCTGCCATGGGTGTTTTAGAGGTTAAAAGAGGAAATGGAACCTATGTTGCCACGCAGGTATCTCCGTCAATGTTTAACCCACTTATTTTTAGTCTTATACTAGAGCCTAAGTCGGCATATGATTTGTATGAGCTTAGGATGATGTTTGAGAATATGGTTATGGTTCTTGCTATAGAAAAGGCTACTCAGGATGATTTCGATAAGATTGAAAAATTGCTTGTGCATACAAAGAGATTAGCCGAAGAAAACAATACTACTATAGACGATTTTGTAAAACTAGATATGGAATTTCATATGGAATTGATTAAAGCAACCCATAATCCATTGATAGAAAGAATTGGAAAGACAATCATTGAACTTTTCCCTAAATATATTAAAAATTCAATATCTCAGAAAAATGGTATTGAACGAAGTGTAAATAATCATTTCGAAATCCTTAATTTATTGAGACAACGCAATAAAGGCAAAGTATATGATTTGGTTGAAAAGACACTTTCTGAATGGAAAAATCAATGGAAAGAAGAATAAAGCTTTTTGCGTTGTTACATGTTTATGCATATATTAAGATAATTAATGGTCCTACGTTATACATTATTAAAAAATGATAAAAAAAGGGATGGTGTTTTAATGAGAATTGTTGTTTTAGACGGTTATACCCTGAATCCAGGTGATTTAAGTTGGAATGGTTTAAACCAAATTGGTGATATTGCAGTATATGAAAGGACTCCCGTCGAAAGAATAATTGAGCGTTCAATTGATGCAGAAATATTATTTACTAATAAAACTCCTTTGACCGATGAGGAATTTTCAAAGCTTCCTCACCTAAAATATGTTGGGGTTTTAGCTACAGGTTATAATGTAGTTGACGTTGAGGCTGCAAAAAGGAGGAATATTGTAGTTACAAACATTCCGACATATGGTACAAAATCAGTTGCTCAGATGGTTTTTGCACTACTTCTTGAGCTTACTCAACATGTTCAGCACCATAGTGATGCGGTAAGAGCTGGTGAATGGTCAGAATGTGAGGATTTTTGTTTCTGGAATTATCCGTTGATAGAGCTTGAGGGAAAAACAATGGGGGTTATTGGCTTTGGAAGAATAGGACAACAAACCGCAGATATCGCTCAAGCCTTTGGAATGAATATAATAGCGTATGATAGTTATAAAAGTGACCAATCACATCGCAAAAATTTTAAATGGGCAGAGCTTACTGAGCTGTTAGCTGAGTCTGATGTAGTGACATTACATTGCCCATTATTCCCTGAGACAAAAGGGATAATTAGTTTAGATAATCTTAAAAAAATGAAAAGCTCAGCTTTTCTTATTAATACCTCAAGAGGTCCATTGATAGTAGACGAGGATTTGACTGAAGCCCTGAACACAGGGATAATTGCAGGGGCAGGTCTGGATGTTTTATCTGTCGAGCCTCCTTCAAAGGAGAACCCATTACTAACTGCAAAGAATTGTCTTATAACACCACATATTTCATGGGCAACTAAGGAAGCAAGAGCGAGATTAATGGATATTGCAGTAGAAAATCTAAAAGAATTTTTATCAGGGAATCCTGTAAATGTGGTTAATAAGTAAGGATTTATTGTTAGGGGTCGTATATGTAAGCATAAAACTTCATTAAAATTTTTCTACAAAAGGAGATGTACTTCTGTTTAAGTTTATACTTTCTACTGGGTTAATAGCGTTAGGCTTGATTGTAGGGCAAATAATCAGGGTTTTAGATAATAAAGGGGTTATTAAGGATTCTATACCTGTTGCTAAATATGTTAGACTCCTTCAGATGTCTGCACTTTTGGGTATAAATCCAATAATTACATTGGGAGCCTTTTGGGGAACAGAACTTGATAATATAAGATTTCTTGCACTCCCTGTACTTGGAGTATGTGCTTTGGGGCTTGGAGGAGTATTAGGGTATTCATACTCAAGGCTGATGAAGCACGACAAAAGGAAAACAGGCTCAATGTTTGTGTCAGGCTCTTTTACCAACATTGGTAATTTTGGTGGGCTCATTTGTTTTGTTTTCTTTGGTGAATCCAGCTACGTATATGTATCCATGTATAAATTGTTGGAGGAGTTTTCTTACTTCATAGTAGGATACCCAATTGCAAAAATGCATGGGGAAGGCGAGGGTACTGAAAGAAAGAAGAATACAATTGTAAGAATAATTACAGATCCTTTTGTTGCAGTATACTTTATTAGCATATTTATAGGAACTGCTTTAAATATTATGGGTCTTGTCCGACCAATACAGTATCAAACTGTGAATCAAATTCTTATTCCTCTTTCATCCATTTTGCTAGTGGTTTCAGTCGGATATAATATGAGAATAAAGGCTGTAAAAGGATATTTGAGAGAATGCCTAGCAATTGCATCAGTAAAGTTTTTGTTTGTACCAGTAGTAATAACAAGCATTGCATATTTTATTGGACTTGGAGCTATTATGGACGGATTGCTCTTGAAGGTTGTACTAGT
>QKEK01000092.1 GCA_003251775.1 Clostridia bacterium
CACAATGCCCTTTTCTTTTCCCCATTCACGGTTACATCTGCCAGCCGTCTGATTAATACTATCCATAGGTCCAAAATCTCTATATACTCTGTGAATATCTATATCTACACCAGCCTCTATCATTTGGGTTGATACTATGATTTTTCTTTTTTTACTTTCTTTTATGTTTTTTATGCGATCAAATCTTTCCTTGGGTATTATATTAGTTGAAAGATAATAAACCTCTATTTTGTCTTCAAACTCATTACGTAAATATTCATAAATTGCTATAGAGCTTTTTATTGTGTTCATTACAATAAGAAAGCTTTTATCAGAATATTTTATAATATTGTCATAAAGAATCTCTTTATATTCATCCAGAGTAATATCCCTAGTAAGTAAATCAGTATTAATAGTTATTCTGTCAAACTTATTGAAGTATTGCTCTTTATTCTTTGCTAGCTCATAAATCTCTCCTTCATCTTCAGAGAATATCAACGGCATAGTAGCTGTCATTAGAATAAAGCAACAGTTTAGCATTTTTGCCATAAGTTTAAACATGCTATTAATTAATTTCCAATAACGATAAGGTATACTCTGAACCTCATCAAGAATAATAATCGAACCAGCAATATTGTGAAATTTCTTGAGCTTCCTATTTTTATTAGTAAATATCGAATGAAGCAGTTGAACAAACGTGCTGACAATAATCTCAGATTCCCATGATTCCACTAAATGCTCAGAAATACTATCACTATACTCAATAATCTCTTCATTCTCCCACTTATATTCCTTTTGACTAAGATAATGATGCTTTAATACGACATTTGATGCTGTGGATTTTAAAACCTTAGATAGCACATCAAAATTCTGGTCTATAACAGAAGTAAACGGCAATACATATATAATTCTAGGATTATATTCCTTATCTGATATATACCTTTCCTTAAGGCGTAATGCTACTTTAAAGGCGGTTAACGTCTTTCCCGCTCCTGTAGGAAGATTAATAGAGAGTATCTTTTCCTCTAGGTCTAAGCTATTAACTGAATTAAGTACATCTTGATAAATCTCATCTCTAGCATCAGCCATATCCTTATTCTTAACATCTAAGCTCAGTTTATAGTCTTCAACACAGCTTGACGAAATCACCGGTCTTTCAAGATGTAATCTGATAAACTCATTAATATCCATATCCTCACTACTATATATCGCCTCTAATTTGTCAGAGAATATTAGGATTGAAAAAAGAAGATTAATCAGTAGGAATGTTTCAGGGGTTTGCAAGCTTTTAACACATTTTTTTAGTTTATAAGAATTAATTGATTCTACATCTTTAATAAACTCTTCCTCTGTAAAATTCAGAAAATCAAATTTAATTTTCAGATTATCCAAGACCCCTTGTAAGCCTTGTTTATCAATGCTATTAAACTGTTTTAATACCAGCTCTTTGTTATCTCCACTACCGTAAAGACAGCTTGAATAATTAATAAAATCAAGTAGCTCACCATGATGTCTTGATATTAGCATATAGACTAGATAAGCCAACACATCATCATTTATAACTCTCCTAACAACAGCGAATGCTAATACACCAGAAAGTAAGCCATGTGACTTTAGTTTTTCGTTTAAAGAAAGCGGTGTTTTCCCATCCTCACAGCTTAAAATGTATTCCTGAAAATACGGAGTAGACTTACCTATATCGTGTAGCTGTAAAGCTAGTCTATTGATTATAGTAATAGACTCTATGCTATACTCGCTAAACGATATCCTCTTTTGATTTAAGATAGCCTCCCCAATACAATTCACATTCTTAAGATGCTCAACCAAAGCCTTTTTTGGATGAGAAAACAACATAAACAAACACCCCTCTTTTAAGACTTCTATAGCCAAAACAATTATCATTTCGATACTAAGCTTTTTGCGTTGTTACATATTTATTCAAAACAACGCAAAATAGCGTATAAATATTCAACAACCCAATATACTCATACTATAGAATAATTATGTTTTCATTAAGCCCCAATAAGCTAATATACCTTTCTATTCTTACCTTAACCCGACAGCCATTCCTCTCAAAAAATACCTCACCATACTTTGAAACACTTCTGTCCGTATTCATTTCCAAAGGAATATTTTCAGTAAAGAACTCTCTGATTGTTTCAGTTAAAAGCTCCTTATCTGCTTCAAATTCAATATCACCCTTCTTTAGCAAAGCAACAGGTATAATACTGTCAATATCCACCATACTATGATTATCAGTTATTTCAGCTCCCTCGAATTCTCCTACATACTTAAAATTCGCAAGAGCCTCACTAATGCCCATACTAATTGTATATATTGTTGAATGTGAGCTAAGCATTTCTTTTAATTTGCTATATAAGCCTGCATCAATATGACTAACATAGACTCTGTATGCTGCATCTTTAAGAAATTCGACCTTTATCTGTGTCCTCTCATGGATTTTGGTCATGGATTTCTTAGTATTAATGAAATTCTCACTTATCCTTATTTTTTTAACAGGATTTATTATCTTAACTGCAACATTCGCCTTTTCTAATGAAAAATGCTCTATGTACTCACTTTTATCCAAACCTATTATAGCCGCCAAAATTCCTGTAATTGCCGTTCTGGTAGGAATGGAGTATGTTAATGGTGAGGTTGTAGTATATGGCTTTTTAAAATGTCCAAAGCTTGACCAAATATCAAAAACCAAAAATTTTCTTGTCATATTCCTCCCCTCTTCCTAAAAGCATAACTGCTCAAAATTGATTTGTGAGATTCCTTTTAACTCTAATGGTTTATCATTGTATACTAATGAAAGACCTTTATCACACATATAATAAACCTTTTCAACCTTGTCCTTATATTCAAGCAATTCATTAACAAAATCGTCCATCAATATTTGATAATCATTTATATCCCTTATAGTCTCCTCTGAGTTATTAGGACATAGAGATAGTTTTTTTTGCAAGTCGCCAACAAAGAAATTTGCCCCTTCTTTATAAACTACCCTGAAATACAGTCTTGGCATATGCCCCATTTTTGAGCGTGTAAT
>QKEK01000118.1 GCA_003251775.1 Clostridia bacterium
ACAGTTTAAAGCTGATAAAGAAGCTCATCAGGCGATAAGAGAGCAGGTTAATAAGCTAAGAGAGAGTATAAAATCAAGAGACGAGCAACGAAAGGAAACAAGGGAGGCAATAGGAGTAGCTATACAAAGTCAGGATTGGGATAATGCCTCTTTGTTACTAGATGAATTAATACAAATTAAGCAGCTAAATAATCAGGACTTACTGAAAATTTTAGAGCTTATTAGTTCAAATGCTAGCGAGAAGCCAGCAATTTAAAAAGCTAGAGATATAGTCACTAAACCCCTTTGTGTTGATCTACTGTAATCAAAAGGTATGAAAGCTAATTTTAGCTTTCATACCTCAAGACAAATTATAATAGGAGCATAGTTAAATAAAAGCTTTCACAGAACCTTTGTTAAGCTTATGTATTAATATATAAACTTAACAATTTTAGTTAGCATTATTCTCATAAAAAGCATCAATTCCCTCTTTTATACCTACAGAGAGTAAGGTCTGATATTCTTCGGTTATTAGCTTTTTTTCCTCTTCAGCATTAGATAGGAAGCCACACTCAACTATAACCGTAGGAGTCTTTAAATTCTTGAGAATTATAATTGGCTCTTTTTTAACAAGAGCAGCACGAGTGTTGGAAGTATCAACATTATCCTTGATGGATTTCTGAATGCTTACAGCCAGCTTCTGACTCATAGCTGAGTCTGGTGGATAGAAAACCTGAGCACCAAAGTACTGTGTTTGAGGAAACTTGTTAAGGTGAATACTTACAGCAAATTCCGCTCCGCTCTCATCCATTATTTTCTTTCTCCTAAGAAGATCCTGCTTTCTCTTTTGAATAATATTTCTCGTGCCTTCTTCATAAACAAGTACATCCTCCGAGCGGGTAATGATAATATTATAGCCATCATTCTCAAGAAGCTCTTTTAGCTTCAGAGCAATTTTAAGGTTAATATCCTTTTCAGCGACACCAGAATAGTCACTTACGGCTCCAGGGTCTTCTCCACCGTGCCCTGCATCTATAATAATGGTTCGCTGTCCAGTAGCCAGTACATCAGCAGGAACTGCCTTGTCAGCCTCTGTTATACCGATATTAAGACTATAAATTGCAAGGGAAAGAAGGAATACAAGTATTACTAGCGAAATATTATTTTTCTTTACGACAAAAATCATTTATTACCCCAACCTGTCTATTTACTCACAATCATATTTTATTCACAGGAGGGTTGTCCATATTACACTTTTATAAAAATATCAAACAAGCTAAACTAAATCGCCAGTCTGACCGCCTAATCTCTGTATAGAGGATTTAATCTCTTGCTTAACCTCATCACTTAGAGCTTCAGAGTTTTTAAGGTAATATCCTCTTAAAAATGGAATAGCTCTAGGATTGCCGTACTGACCCAGACAAATGGCTCCGTATATTTTATTCTCCATTTTCAAAAAAGTATTTTTTATACAGGAATATATGCTGTCACTTGGGAAGCTTTTACCTAGCTCTGTAAGTGCAATAAGCAAATATTCATGTCCAAGGTAGATTATATCTGATGAATTAAGAGCTTCTATTATTTTTTTTACTGATGGTAAGCCTATAAGGTAAAGTGCTTCCCATAAGGATTCATAATAGAACTCATCCATAGCCTTATGTTGAAGTAGGGCTGATATTATGGGATGAATGGCACTTGTTACTTGCCATTCACCTAAAAGCTTTAGCGAAGCTACAGCCTCACATAAAGTACTTTTATCATCTAAACGCACTGATTCTGATGTGTATTCCATGAAGACAGGGATAAGGTTATCCTTGAAACGATAGAGTAGCTCCATAAATGAGGCTGGAAAAACGTCATCTATAGCCTGTACACCTAATTTATACATAGACAAGCATACTTCAAAATCATTTATTTCTGAAAAAAAGCGAGTGGGCGTAAGACCATCAAGAACGTCATTCGCTGTATTATCCCAAGAGGTTGCCATAACAATAGCTTGATTATAAATATCTTCATAATTGTCTTCTATTTCGTTAGGAGATAGATTACTAAGCAACTTTGCTATTATATTTTCGTGATTTTCTGAAATAACCCTATTATAATCTTCAAACAACGCATGTGCAGTATTAAGCATTATATTCATCCTTTTCTTTGTTAATAAAAAATTATGTTTCTCTTAAATGACTAAATTTATCATACATTCCAATCAAAGAGAAAATCACTATATGAATAGTATATCAAAAAATAGCGTTAATGAAAAGCAGATAATAAGCTTTTTGCGTTGTTACATATTTATGCAAAATTATACTCAATAAATATACCAAATCACTGTTGCTATTAATGTTATTACCAGTATCCCCTCTGACTTCTAAAAATAATATGTAATATACCCTGTGGTGGGTTATAGTAGGTTTGTACTTCAGTATTATGTTAAAATAAAACAAAATTTGACAATACCTACCTCTAGTGGTAGAATTAAAAAAACAGAATAAAATAATAAATAAGGTATATCGTGGAGGTGTGAAAAAATTATATTAGTTGATTGTAATTCGTGAAAGGTGGTGATGAAATGAAGCTTTGTAGAGTAATCCTCGTAATAATACTTTTAAGTAGTATTCTTGTTGGATGTGGAAAACCTACTCTTCCAATTAGGCTAAGGGTACATTTAGATAAGTCTGAATATAGTAAGGACGAGGATATTAAATTTGATGTTAGTTTTGATTTTTTAGATGATAAGCCTAAATCAGCGAAAATAGAAATTAAAACAGAGGGTGATATAAAAATAAATGGTGATAAAGACTATATTTATTCTAATGTTAATGATATAGATAATAAGAATATAACTATTGAGCTGTTAAAACCTTATACAAATGGATATGGTAAGATTAATGCTACTTTATATACATATGATAAAGGCGGAAGAGACTTATATGTACCATATTAGTGATGAAGGAGTGTTGTTAAGTATAAATTCATTATATGAGTTGGAGCGGAGACATGTAGATAAACTTTTAGAGGCGGGTAAAATAGATAAAAAACAACACAGAGAACTGATGGACGAACTTGCCAGAAAAGGGAATCGTACAACTATCACAGCAACAGACAAGGATGGGAATATAGTATTTATAAAAGAGTATGGAGGAAAGTAATCATGAAAAAGAAACAGTTATTCATAGCAATATTTTTACTTGTTGCAATGATTTTATGTAATTATCAAACTATAAATGCTAATAATAATAGTAAGGATAAAAAAGTTCATATGAAATACCCAATAGGCAAAGGTATTTTTGTAACAACTAAATTAGATTCTTTAGAAACACAGCATAAAGATACAAATTCTGCTATAATAATAATAGACACTATAGTAGATGCTGATTATTATTTAGTAACCTACTCTAATAATGATATAGTAAAAATAAATTCTAAAATGACACAGCAGATAGATGCTAACAATAAAAACTTAGAAGCAGTGTTAAGCTATTCAATAGAAAAACAGGGATATGGTGAGATACAAGTAAAAGCAGAAGCTATAAAAAATGGGGAAATAATTGCTACTGCAACAACTAAAATAATATATGTATTAGCAACAGAAGCAGGAGATTTCCATGGGATTAACTGTTACTATGAACTAGAAAGAGCTGAAATTTTCAAAGAGAAGAAAACAAAGAAACTATCAGAGGATGAGTGTAGAAGAAAACTTGATAAATTAGCACAAAAAGGAAACAAAACCATTATAAAAAGTGGTAAAAAGGATGCTATTGCTCAAGATACAATGCAATATTTTTTAAACAATGATTTTACTATAGCGTCTAATTCTAGTTCAATTCCATTTTTGCTAGATAGAACCAATACTGAATTAACAACTGCCACTTTATCAGGTACTCAAATTGAAGTATATGGTACTATATCTTGGGAAGATATAAAGGGAAAGCCACATCCAGCATCCAATGTTAAGGTTGAAATATATGATGATGATTTTATAACGGCTGAAAGACTAAGTACTGTTTATACGGATATCAATGGTGCTTTCAGTGTTGTTTTAAATAATGATAATAGTGATCCTGGCGGTGGATATGACATATATACAGTTGTTTACGCTTCTGGTAGTGGTGTTGAAGTTACAATACCTCTATTGTATACGGAAGCATATAAATATCCATCACAAATAGAAAATGATGTGCAAAATGGTATAGCATATAATTTTGGTACGGTATTAAGCAATACTACTCCTGTAGGAAAAGCTTTTCAAGTTCATCAAGCAGCTAAAATGGCAGCAGATTACTTTAAGAGTAAAAATGGGGGGGTTGCAGAAGACACTGAGGTATGTTTTCCAAATTCATTATTAGGGTCTTGTTACGCTTTTAATAATATAAATCTTATTGAAGAAGATTATGCTGATTGGGATGTTATACACCACGAATATGGACATCATGTTGAAGCTAAGTTAAACATTCAAGAACCTCCTTCTTTATTTGAATGGGAACATAGTTCTGCTCATAACCTTTCGGACTACCCTAATTTATCAAAAGAAGAAGCTATTGAACTTGCATGGGGTGAGGGATGGGCAACGTATTTTGCTATAAGCTTACAACTTGAAAACGGGTCAATTAATATGGGAATACCAAATCTTGGTGACACTTATTATCAAGACGATATGGATCGAAGTTTAAGTATAGATTTAGAAGGAACTACTGGTGGTACAAGTTTAGGTGAAGATAATGAATTGGCAGTTTCACGCGTTTTATTTGATTTAGCTGATTCTGCAAATGATGAGAATGTATCCCTTGGTTATACAAATCTATGGAACATTATAAAAAATAATAATTGTAAAACACTATCAAGTGCTATTTCTGCAGTCTATAGTGGAAAGACTCATAGTCAAAAATTTGATATAGGTGAAATTCTTACTGAACATAAGATAGCACCAGCATTAGCTGGGCCGACACAAAACTATAGAACTACAAACGGGATACCAACATTTACTTGGATACCTAATGGTAACTGTATAAATTATAAAAATAATTCTTTTGAGATAGGATTTTATGATTCAACTTTTTCTAACCTTATATTTACATCACCTGTTATTACTACAAATAGTTATACACCAAATTCCACTGAGTGGACAAGTATACTTAATGGTAATGGAACTACTGTTAACTGGTGTGTTAAAGCAAAACAAACAGATGCACCTTTAACTGGAGAATATATTACGGATTACAGATATATAGATAAGAACTGTACTCATGTTTATACAAATTGTAATGATAACTCTTGCAATCAGTGTTCAATGTTGAGGACTGTACCAGCACATACAAGTGGCCCATGGACAACAAATGATATTGGATATGGTCCTGTGCATTTTAAAAAGTGTACAGTATGCAACACAACAATTAGCGGGACATCTGATTTTTGTAGCAACCATTTTAGTAACTGGGTGTATATTGGGAATGAGCAACATAAGGCGTTTTGCTCAGTATGTAATATAACCTCAGAAATCAGACCATGCAGCTATACACATTGCACAGATACTACATGCAATGGTTGTAATCATATCCGGTCTACATCGGGTCATACATATTCAACTCCATCTACACCAACTGATGGAACTGATGCTACATGCAATAATTGCAGTTATGACCGTCTATCTGTAAATGTTACCACACCAAGTTCTACAGGCACTTATTATACTGGACAAACAGTTTCCCTAGGTGGGACTGCTAGTATTAATTGTTATAGAATGGTAGCAAGTGTAACCCGAAGTGGTGGTAGTGAGGTGTGGCTAAGCGAGCAATATAATACCTCATCATATTCTAATAGTTATACTTTTACAAATATAGGTACATATACTATTAAAATAGGTGCACGTGACTTAAATACTACATATTCTAGTAGTATAAGTGAATTTAATACAAGAGATATTACTGTTGTTCAATGTCCACATACATATAGTAATTCTTGTGACACAACCTGTAATGTATGTGGAGCAACGAGGTCTGTAAGTCATACATATAGTAATTCCTGTGACACATCATGTAATGTATGTGGAGCAACGAGGTCTGCGAGTCATTCATATAGCAACTCATGTGACACAACCTGTAATGTATGTGGAGCAACGAGGTCTGTAAGTCATACATATAGTAATTCTTGTGATGCAACATGTAATATATGTGGAGCAACGAGAACGGTAAGCCATTCTTATAGTGATTATTATAATCATACTCAGTTTGATACTGGAAATTGTAGAGCAAGGCATGTTTGGGATCATAAATGTTCAATGTGCGGATATGTTGCCTATCAAATAGCAGGAAGTTGGTACACAAGGCATTACCCTCATAGTGATTGGTATAGCTATACAGAATTTGACTATGCAAACAAAAGGATGAGACATTGGTTCAACAGAAAATGTAATCAGTGTAGTGCCTCTTTAGGGATGGTTTCTGGTTCTTGGGTACCAATGTAAACGAAGAAGGAAGGTGAGTATTATGAAGAAGCTTTTTTACATTATTTTAGTAATAATATGTACAACAGTACTTACATCAACTGTATTAGCAGCAACAAATACAGAGGCAAGAGAAAAAATTGTCAATATACTTAAAGGAAGAATGAAAAATGATGTTAAGATAGAGAAGATAGAGGAGTTAGAGGAAAAGGAGTATGATTTAGATAATATTGCAGTAGCAATACAGCTTGGTGAAAGATTTGAAAAGGACGAAGAAGTAGTTTTGAAAGATATAAAGGAAAATGAAAAACCTGAAAAACTATTTGCAAAATATCAAGAAAAAGAAGAACAAAAATATTATATTACTGGAGCAGATGCATTAAATCTAGTAAATGAAGGCTATACCTTTACAGAATTAAGACTGTTACAATCTTATATGATATTTAATGAATGTAAAATTAACAAAGCGTTAAATGATAAAGGCAATAAAACAAGTAAGACGTTATTAGATGATTTTCACAAAGAAAATGAAAGCAAAGTAGAAGAACAACAAGCAACTCATTCAGATTTGGTGGTAGTAGAAGATGAGGAAGTGTACTTGTTGCCAGTAGAGGATTGGATGTTACAATTATTCAAAGAAGGATACTCTGTATTTGAAGTAGTGCAAATAGATAATTATGCCGGTAATTATGAGTATGTAATGAATAATATCAGATTAGAACAAATAATTTCTAAGTATAAAGAGGTGGGCTCATTTATTGCATTAAAAGAAACGCTAGATAATATGGTAGATTTGAATATAGGTAGTTTTGAAGATTCCAAAAATAATAATAAAGAGCTTTTACAAAGTGAGGAATAAGTATAAGCACAGGTCCAATAGGATAACAAAGGCTGATAAGGAAGCAATGAAGTCTGATAATAGGATAGAAAGGGATTTTGAGGCAAATGAACCACTTATAAATGTTGTGACAGATATAACAGAAGTAAAGACTGCTAATGGGAAGCTTTATGTTTCAGTAATTTAAGATTGCTATGACAATGAAGTATTTGGGCTTTCAATGGCAGATAACATGAGGGCTGGGCTTTGTGTAAACATACTAAAAAGTGCGGTACTGGCTTACTCTATTCTTAAAGGGGCAATAGCTCACTCAGAATGCGGAAGCCAGTACAAGAGCACTGAATATTGAAAAGTGATTGAAAAATATGAAATAGTCCAAAACATGATTATTGCTGGAGGTCGATGTCGTGACAATGCCAAGTGTGAGTCCTTATGGGGGAGATTTAAGGAGGAGTTACTTTATGGCAAGTATGATACTCTATAAATGCCAATGAATTAGGTTAGAAGCCTTATATGGAGATATTTCATATGACTTATAATCCAACCCCATCCTCCTCTTTTGTCTTGAGCCTTGAATATATTTTTTTAGCCCTACTAGTACTATTAATTATAGGCAAATGCTCATAACCATTCTAACATGGGTATAAGGACAACCAGATTGATCCCGACCTCAGCGATATCTTATGTTCGATGGCTTGCAGCCCATAATCTCTAAGAATACTCTATTAAATGTTCTTATGCTACCAAATCCAGCTTCAAGTGCAATATCTGTAATACTTTTTTTACTTTCCCTTATTTGCTTCTCGCAGTACTCAACTCTCACTAAATTAACATACTCATTGAAATTCATGCCCGTTACTCTTTTAAACAATTTACAAAAATAAAAGCGATTTAAGCTTACATGCTCAGAAATACTATCTAGTGTTATATTACTTTTAAAGTTACTCTCAATAAATTCTATAGCACTTTTAGTTAATTTCATACTATAGCTTAATACCTTTACTTCATTACTCGAATATAGCCGTAAAAGGTCGCTTATCATACAAAGTAATTTTCCCTGTATTTTCAGCTTATAATAAGGCTTCATAGCATCTAACTCTGCTTGCAAAGAAAAAAGATGCTGTTGTATTATATTATCCTGATCCTTCAGAAACGGTTCTACCCATTTTAATTTTTCCACCCAGTCTACATGTCGATCTATAATAAATGGGTGAAAAATAAGTAATAGCAGCTTAGATTTCATGCCTTCTTCTGTTTTGTAGTCATGGATTTCACTATTTGAAGAAATCATAAATTCCCCTGCAAAAAGCTCTTTCCGAGTATTATTATTACCAATAATTATTGATCCCTCTAAAACATAAGCCAGCTCAATGTCAGTATGCCAATGAGACCTAAAACTCATATTTTCATTAGTATTGACAGTTACCTTCAAAGAACTTTGATATTGTCTATTCTCATGGAATCCTCTCATATAATCGTTTCTCCTTACACCACGCGAACAAATTAGCTTCTCCAATAATTATATTTAAACTTAACATAACTTCTAACACTATTCAAGCCAATTTTTGACTACTTTTCAATCAATATGGCGAGATAAAATTTATTAAATTTTTTATAATTAAGATGTCACAGACACTTGGGAGTACAAAGCAACGCAAAATAGCATATAAACATACACCAGCGTAATTTATTCAATATAAATAATTTAGGAGGATAAGCATTTGAAAAAAGCATTAATTGTATGGGGCGGTTGGGATGGGCATGTACCAGATAAGGTTGCAAATTTATTATCAAACACGCTTAAAAACGAAAATTTTGAGGTTGAGATTTCCGATACTCTAGCTTCCTTTAAGGATGTAGAGAAGCTCAAGTCCCTCCACCTTATAGTTCCTATATGGACAATGGGCATAATTGAGGAGGAGTATGTTACGGCTATTACTGAAGCTGTAGCTTCTGGTACGGGAATAGCTGGTTGTCATGGTGGAATGTGTGATGCCTTCAGAGACAGTGTTCAATGGCAATTTATGACTGGAGGTCAATGGGTTAGTCATCCAGGAGGGGATAGTGTTGAATATATGGTTAATATTAAAAATACTTCCTCAGATATTGTCAAAGATATAGCTGACTTTAAGGTTATAAGTGAGCATTACTATTTACATATAGACCCTGCAATCGAAGTCCTTGCTACTACCAGATTTCCTATTGTAAATTGGTATCATTCTTCAAATAAAGCCGTAGATATACCTGTAGTTTGGACGAAGAAATGGGGACATGGTCGAGTGTTCTATAATTCATTAGGGCATCATGCAGATGTATTTGACATTCCTGAAGCTTATGAAATAATGAAAAGAGGCTTATTTTGGGCAGCAGAAGGCAAGGATATTGCTATTGAGAAGGGACTGAGTATAGAAGACTTTTCAAGTGAGCTTAAAATGTTTTAGAGAATACTATACAGACTCATGTTTACTAATAATCTATAATCACCTAAGTATAATAATTTTGGAGGCGATAAAATGAGTAAAATTAAGGTAGCTATAGTTGGCTGCGGTAACATCAGCGGTATATATTTTAAAAATTTAACTAAACGTTTTAACAATCTGGTTGAAATAGCTGCTTGTGTCGATATTATAAAGGAAAAAGCAGAGGCCGCAGGAAAGGAGTACGGAATACCAAAGGTATTATCTTTTGAGGAAGTGCTTAATGATTGTGAAATCAAGCTAATAGTCAATCTAACCATTCCTGCATCACATGCAGAGGTTTCGCTAGCTGCATTAGAAGCTGGAAAGCATGTTTATTTGGAAAAGCCACTTGCTATAAGTAGAGAGGATGGCAGAAGAATGGTTGACTTAGCAAGAGAGAAGAATGTGCTATTGGGATGTGCTCCAGAAACATTTATGGGTGCAGGCATTCAAACCTGTCGTAAGTTAATAGATGACGGCGTGATTGGAAAACCTATCGCGGCGTCTGCTTATATGATGTGCCACGGGCATGAATCTTGGCATCCTGCTCCAGAGTTCTATTATAAAATTGGTGGTGGGCCAATGTTTGATATGGGACCATATTATCTGACAGCATTAATCACCCTCTTAGGCTCTGTAAGAAGAGTCTCTGGCTCAGTAAAAAAATCCTTTGAACAAAGAACCATAACGAGTGAATCCAAAAAGGGGACTATAATAGATGTTGAAGTACCAACGCACTTATCTGCTCTACTTGATTTTGCCGATGGTACTACTGCTAACCTAACTACTAGCTTTGATGTATGGCATCACAATATGCCTAATATTGAGATATATGGAACAGAAGGCTCGTTAAAGGTGCCAGACCCAAATACCTTTGCGGGTCCAGTAATGCTAAAGCTAAAGGGAGAGACACAGTGGCGGGAAATTCCACTTACACATGAATACTCTGAGAATAGCAGGGGTGTAGGTGTTGCCGATATGGCTGCTGCCATTTCAGGAAATAGAAAGCACCGTGCACACGGTGATCTGGCTTATCATGTACTAGATATTATGCATGCTGTCCATGAATCCTCTGACTCTGGAAAGCATATTTTGCTACAAAGTAGCTGTGAAAGACCAACTATGATGCCTATGGGTGTTCAGGATGGAGAGCTTGATTAATGAAATTCATCCTCATCATCCTCTTTTGTTTTGAGCCTTGAATATATCGCTTTTATATATTTCTTTAACCCTGCGAGTACTTCAACATTAAGGTGACCAGAAAGATATCCTAACAAAGCTATAAAAGGAAGTATAAACAAAGCCATAATAAAGCTCCAGTAAGCATCCCCAAAGAGTCTGGTAAACCAGTAAAGAGGGGCTGTGTATCCCTGAAGAAATCTTAATTTTATAAGCTCACTTATTTGTAAAAAAGGATAAACCAAAATTGGAATTAGAATTGGTAGTATACCTGCAAGCCCATATAAAACACCTTTATAAGGGCTTGGGTTAATATTATATTGAGGACGTTTTTCCTTTATGGCTATATCCTTCATATCGTAATAAATAATAGAAAACAGTATTAAGAAGATAACAAAAGAGTAGACAGACATCCACTTACCAGTATTATCCTTTGCTAAGCTTACAACAGCCATAAAAAATATGGCAAATGCTAGAAGAGAAATTAAATAATCTATAAATATTTTTAGTGAACATTTTACAAAAGTTTTCAAATTTTTTTCCATAAGCATAGTACTGTTCTCCTTTAGGGTGCTTCTTTTAGTATAGCACAAGTATATTATACAATTTTTAATGAACTTAGTCAAAAAAATGTATAAGAACAAATTACGCTGTCAGTGTTTTTAATTAGAAATCATACTACGCATTTTTCATCACCTATCGTTTATCAATAATTTTATCAATCAATCCATATTTAAGAGCTTCTTCAGCAGACATATAATTATCCCGTTCTGTATCAATTCTAACCTCTTCAATAGTCCTTCCTGTATTTTCTGATAAAATTTGGTTTAATCGTTGTTTGCTTTTTTGCAAATGGTCTGACACGATTTTTATATCTGTTGCCTGTCCCTGTACACCATTGCCATGAATTGCTGGTTGATGTATCATAATCTCTGCATTCTGAAGTGCTATACGTTTACCTTTAGCTCCGCCTGCTAATAAAAATGCTCCAAAACTAGCTGCAAGTCCGATACATATTGTAGATACATCACATTTGATATACTGCATTGTATCATAAATAGCAAAACCTGCTGTGACAGAGCCACCCGGACTATTGATATACAGCTGAATATCTTTCTCAGGATCTTGTGCCTCTAAAAATAACATCTGTGCAATAATCAAGCTTGCTGAAGTATTACTTACTTCCTCCCCTAAAAATATGATACGATCAGATAAAAGTCTGGAGAAAATATCATAACTTCTTTCTCCTCGATTTGTTTGTTCAATAACATAGGGAACTGTACTCATGCAGCAATCTTACCCCCCCACATATGATTTCTAGATGAAAAATAAAATAAAGAACTCCTCATTCTAATACTCAATTGTTTTGCGTAAAAAACTCCATTTTTCCTATATATTTGTGGGGTACATAAATACAGCTGATTAAATGCTAAAGTAAATGCCTGTTGTGAAGAATATTGTGCTTCATAAGCAATTTCTATAATAGGCTTTTTTGTTTCCACTAACTTCTGTGCTGCTAATGCTAATCTACGTCCCTGTATATACTTGTATATGGTGACTCCTGTTTTTTCTGAAAATGTTCTGGCAATATAAAACTTTGAGTAGTTTAAATCCTTTGCAATTTTATCCAAGTATAAATCTTCATTTAGATGCTTCTCTATATAATCCACTATTTTTTCTACTACAGTATTTTCACTCATCAGAAAACACTCCTTTCTCAGATTAAGTATATCATAGACTTTTAAAACAGTCTTAATAGAAATTGCCCAATATTAAGTTTTAATATTATTATTTATTGTGCAAACAACAAGGTTGTTAAATTTAGCTTTTTGAGTTGTTACATGGTAAATCCTTCGTGTAATGCTTAGTGTGCAAAAAATATTAAGAAGTAATGATTTTAGGGGTCTGTATTCCCTTTGGTTTGAGCTTTTGCTTTATACAACTCAAATTCTTTCTGAAAGCTTTCATTTTCTTTGAAAAACATGTTAAGCACTTCAATAGATTTAAGGGTACTTGGGCTTACATAATGCTCAATCAGCTCTGTCTCTACCAATAAATTTTTATCTATACCTATATTCTTCAGGAAGTCTTCTAATACTTGATGTCTCTTCAAAAGAATTTCTCCAATTTTTTTGCCTTTCTCAGTTAATATTATAATGCCATACCTTTCATATTTTAATATTCCCAGTTCTCCTAGCTTCTGCACCATCTTTGAGGCTGATGAAGCCTTTACGTTGAGTAGCTCTGCTAGTTTGTTTATACGAAGATAACCGTCTTGAAGGCTACTTCTATATATCATTTCGAGATAATCCTCCATAGCTGATGTCAATAAATTTTTGTTTTGTGATAGAAGCTGGTATCCACGAACCGTATGAAATTCATTGTTATTCACCGAAACACAACCTTTGCTTGCTCTTTACTTCAATTTATATGCGTAACATATTGAATATATTTTACATATGTTAGTGTAGGGAAAATTTTTTGCTTCTCACTAACAACGTATAAATAATCTGTTGACATAATTAATAGCTAAAGGTGTAAGGGCTGAAAGAAAGGAATTGTTATAACTATGAATGAAGGATTTATTCCGCTAAGTTTTTTACCATTAGGAAAAAAAGCAAGAGTAAGGGAGCTTATATCTGATGGAATAACTCGTAGAAGAATGCTTGATTTGGGTCTAATTTCTGATACAGAAGTAGAGGCACTGCAAAAAAGTCCATCTGGAGACCCTGTTGCGTACCATATTAGAGGTACTGTTATTGCACTACGTTCTGAGGAGGCATCTAAAATACTGGTAGAAACCATGTAATATAATTCTACTAAAGCAAGTCATTGTGTTAATTATGTACTAATGAGCTTTTTGCATTGTTACATATCTATACAACTATATACTTAATATAGGCAATATCTAAAGCTTTGAATATTGGAGGTTCATAAAAATGGGTCTAACAAAGAAATCAACAGGGACCGGGGTATTAGAAAGAGAGCTTAAAATTGAGCGTTTGTGTCCTGATGATAAAATAGTAGCACTTGCTGGAAATCCTAATGTAGGCAAAAGCACTGTTTTTAATAGCTTGACTGGATTAAATCAGCACACAGGTAATTGGCCTGGAAAAACAGTATCAAATGCACAGGGAAGGAACAGACATAAGGATAAAAGCTTTATTTTAGTTGATATTCCTGGTACATACTCTCTTATGGCAAGCTCCGTAGAGGAGGAGATTGCAAGAGATTTTAT
>QKEK01000291.1 GCA_003251775.1 Clostridia bacterium
TGGGGGTATGACTATATAGGGGAAACAAGGGCTATAGATGGTTTAGTAAAAAGGGTCAGAAAAAAGCTTATGGAAGTTGACTCAGAGTTAGAGATTGTAACGGTCTGGGGATATGGCTATAAGGTGTCGGATTGAATGTAGAATAAGCTGAAAGGTGTTGAACCCAATGAAGAGCATAAGAGCTAAGATTATTACTTCCTATATCATGATAACAATATTCTCCATAATAGTTGCTGGAGGTGTATTTAACACAGCATTTAAAAGCTATTTAGAGAGAATTTCTTTAAAGAATTTAGAGCAGGATCTCATAACACTAACAAATTTGTATAGAGCTGATATAGTAGAAAGATTAAAAAATGATCCTGAGCTTTTAAATACTCCTCTTGAAATATTAACGCATGAGCTTAGGAAAATAAATAGGTTTGGTATGGAGAGTGCTGGAGGTGTGGTGATAAAGGATTTGAAGGGTAAGCTGAGGGCATATGCGTTTAAAAAGGATGATAATGTAATGATTCAGAAATACCTAAATGATATGAAATTCAGCAATGAAATAGAAAGATTTAAAATTTCGCATCAAAACAGCACATATTTAATGATATCACGTCCAATAAAAAGCGTTAGTTTAAAGAGTAACGATTCAGGTAATGTAGCTAGAGTATGGTTGGTTATGTATCTTTCTATAAATGAAATAAACAGTGTTCAAAAATCTATTCTAGTAATTTTTCTATTTGCCTTTCTAATATCAATTGTAATAATAATACCATACGGTATTTATTCAGCAAACAGAATTTCTAAGCCAGTTGTAAGGTTGAATAGAAGAGCATCACTATTTGTGGAGAGGGATTTTGATACTAAGATAAAAATAACCACAGGAGACGAGATTGAAAAGCTTGCCAATACAATGAACCATATAGCTGATGAGCTGAAAAGCTATGATATAGCTCAGAAAAAATTCATACAGAATGCTTCTCATGAATTAAAAACTCCTCTTATGTCAATTCAGGGGTACGCAGAGGGGATAAAGGATGGAGTTTTTGAGGACGAGAATAAGGCACTAGATATTATTATTTCTGAGAGTCAGAGGCTTAAAAAATTAGTTGAGGATATTATTTATTTATCAAAGCTAGAGACAATGGAAGAGATATATAGATTTGAACCATGTAGTATAAATGATGCTTTGTATGAGGGTATCTCAAGAGTAGAGAGTCTTGCATATAAGAATAATATCAAAATCTTGCCGTTACTTGCAAAGGATACAGTTCTAAGGCTTGATAAGGATAAATTTATTCAGGCTATTATTAATATTTTGGGTAACTGCTTAAGGTATGCACATAGCGAGATTACAGTAACATCAAGTAAAAATGAGGATTGTATTAAGATTGTTATAATTGACGATGGAGAGGGCTTTGACGAAAAAGAGCTTAATAATGTTTTTAAAAGATTTTATAAAGGTAAACAGGGGAATACGGGATTAGGGATGTCTATTACTAAGGTTATTATAGAAAAGCTTGGAGGGAGTATAACAGTAGCAAATAGTGATAATGGAGGAGCGACGTTTACAATATGTATGAATTATAAGAATTAATACATAAAAAAGAAGAGGACACAGTAACCGACAGCTACCGTTATCCTCTTATTAGTTGGCGAATACATTATTCGCCTATTAAGGAGAATATTTTTATGAAAAACCTAATGGTAAATAGCTAAATAAAGTCAACATACAAAAGTAAAAAGTATATAAACAACATAAAATACTATTATTCATAAAGCATATAACCAATTTCTGTGGACGTTTCATTTGTTTTGTAGAGCTTCTCAAAGGAAATTACTCCAACGCCCTCTTTAATTATTCTTTTTTCAAAATAATCGCTGTTTTCATCTGAATATTTTACATAGTATAATTTAGTGTTGTTTTCACTTTTTACATTAGTTATCTCACTTTTCAAGCGAACAATGTTGCCTGACATGTCAGTTTGTTCTTGTATCCATGTTGTTCCTGATTCAAGGGGTGTTACAATTAATTCGATTTTATTAAATTTAGACTCTAGCATGGTTCTTGGAGCGGATTTTTCTTGTAAAAGTGAATTATCCTTAACAGTATATGTCATAGAAAATCTAGTATTTTTGTTTTTTCCTGAAGCATCGTCAACAATTCCATCAATTTTATATATGGTAGCAGAATTACTCTTTATAATTTCTTTTAGTTCCATTTGATGTCCAGATTCTGCAAAACCGCTATATTTCCACTCGTATCCCTGTGAAATGGGTAGAAGGCTCATAAGAGCCTTCGATTGTTCCAGAGCAACAGGTGTAGGAGTCGCTCCTTCAGGTGTTACATCACCAGGTGTGACTATTCCAGGTGTTGTTTCGCCAGGAGTAGTATTATCTGGAGTCATTGTTGGTGTTGGAGTTAATGCTCCATTAGGAGCTGGTGTTGGAGTAGGTACACCAGTAGGTGTGATTTCTCCAGTATCAGTCAATGTACATGCACAGTAAATAAACATGATACAAAAAGCTATGACTACCAGTGAAACGGTTTTAATTTGCTTCATCTAAATCTCTCCAATCAAATTGATTTAACATTATTAATATTCTTCATATTTGTAAAATTATTAGTATGATTTATATGAAAATAGTGGAAATTTAAAATCTATTCTTGTAAAGATTAATCAACAAAAAAGTATTAAGAAAATTTGATAGATGAATGGTAACGTTTAGAGGATTAATTTACGAAAATTTGTAGAAATAATTGACATATACAAGATTGTTGTAATATAATGATTTTGCAAGTTACTAATATGTGCTAAATTAAATAAGATTTCTTAGGAGGTAAAAAAAATGAAGTGTTGTATTCATAGTGAAATGGATGCTATTGGAACCTGTGTGTACTGTGGTAAGTTTTTTTGCAAGGATTGTCTAGTTGAAGTAAATGGAAAAATGTATTGTAAAGCTGACATCTCAAAAGTTGTAGATGAAGCTAAAGAAAAAGGTAAACAAGAAGCAGCACCAACTATTAATATTTCAAATGTTAATACAAATTCTAATTCAAACATAAATAATAATGCGTACTCGAATATACGCTTAAAGAGTAAGTCAGCAGCGTTAGTACTTTGTTTACTATGTTTAATAGGTTTTTGCGGAATACATCGCTTTTATGTTGGAAAAGTTGGTACGGGTTTAATATGGTTATTTACTTTCGGATTTTTCGGTATAGGTCAATTAATTGATTTGATAATGATAATTACTGGTGGATTTAAAGATAGTGTTGGTAATCCATTAAATTAAAATAAATCTTTATCGTAATACATAAAAAATAGTTATGTGGTTTGGATTTGAGCCACTAAAGCTTAGTGCGGTTCGTATGCCTGGACGTAGGGAGTTTTGAACACCACTTGCTTTAGTGGCTCTTTGCTGTTTAGAAGCAGTAGCCGTAATGGTTTATGCAACAAGGATTTACTTAAGTGCTTAGAAGTTTCTTAAGAAAAGTTGAGAACTAAGTAGTTACAAAAAAACATGTTTCATCTGTGGCAATTTGAGTATATTGCGTTGTTATATATTTATAAGCTATTTTGCGTTGTTTTGAATAAATATACATAAACAATGCACTTATTGAGTGTGATTTTTCACATATATGTAACAACGCAAAAAGCTTAATTTGATTAAGTAATTGATTTTTTGACAAACCTATATTATAATAATTATTGATAATAACGAAACGAAGTATCATAATGTGAAACAAAAGGAGTGCTTATAATGAATAAAGAACAGGTTTTATCAAAAATTAAGGAATGTGGATTAGTTGCTGTTGTTAGAGCTGACAATGCAGAACAAGCGTTCAAAATTGCAGATGCTTGTATAAAGGGTGGTGTAGCTGGAATAGAGATTACTTTTACAGTACCTGGTGCTGAGAATGTAATTAGAGAGCTGGCTACAAAATATACAAATGGTGAAATAATAATTGGTGCTGGTACAGTTTTAGATCCAGAAACAGCTAGAGTAGCAATTCTATCAGGAGCTCAATATATAGTAAGTCCATGCTTAAACGTTGAAACTGTTAAGCTATGTAACAGATATCAAGTAGCATGTATGCCTGGAGCTATGACTATAAAAGAGGTAGTAGAAGCAATGGAGGCTGGTGCAGACGTAGTGAAAATATTCCCAGGAGAGCTTTTTGGACCTAAGATTATAAAAGCTATAAAGGGACCATTACCTCAGGCAGTGCTTATGCCTACAGGTGGTGTTACAGTTGATAATGCAGCTGAATGGATAAAGGCAGGAGCTGTGGCTGTTGGAGCTGGTGGAGCATTAACTGGTGGAGCTGCTACTGGTGATTATGACAAAATAACAGAAACAGCTATAGCTTTTATAAATAACATTAAACAAGCAAGAAATAAGTAATACTGAATTTTACTGAAACAAGTAGTAAAACTACTTGTTTCAGTGGAAATAATGCAAAGAGGTTGCCTTATAGTTTGTTATTTGGCAATATTTTAAGCTTTTCTATTGATTCACTTTAGGTCATAAGGTATAATAGTAAACAATGATATGAAATGAATTATTAAGCGTAGCTTAAAAATTAGTTTAATTTTTGAGAGGAGTTATTTTTATGAATGAAGTAGGAGAAGCTGGTAATATAGCAGGTTTGGTTATGACCTTTGGACCTATGGTATTAATCTTTGTTCTTATGTATGTTATCTTGATTATGCCACAGAGAAAAAGAGAAAAGAAAATGAGAGAAATGATTAATTCTTCAGTAGTTGGAGACAAGGTTGTTACTCATAGTGGAATGGTTGGAAAAATAGTCAATATTAAAGACGATGAGTTTACAATAGAGACTAGCATAGAAAAAACTAAAATAACAGTGAAAAAATGGGCTATTAAAGAAGTAGATAAGCCAGTTAGTGTTTAGGAGTATTAGCTTTTTAATATTATAAGGCTTGGATTGTATATGCTTAAGGGATGTTGTAATGACATCCCTTTTATTCTATTTGGCTACTATAGATTTATATTTGTTCTTAATACTTTTATTAATAATAACACGATCTTCCATTTGATAAAAAGACTCCTTAAAAATATTTAATATCATAAAAAGCTTATGAGAAAAGTAGTATAATATGTAAATGATGTATGATATAATTAAATTGCACTAAAACTAATCATTAAAAATGACTTTATTATGTTGATGTGTAATAATACGCTATTTTGCGTTGTTTTGAATAAATATGTAAGCTTTTTTAAAACTTCCAATTAGATAAACTTACAAGAAGTTTTAAAAATCGCTAGTAACATAAAACTGCACTTATTGAGTGTGATTTTGCATAAATATGTTACAACGCAAAAAGCTAAATTGAAAGGTGGAATTTATTTATGTCAAACTCTACTCCTATAAAGGTATTGGTTCCCGAAGTTGGACACACGGCTGGATGGCAAGACACCCAAGCTGTAGTAGCTTTTATGGTTACTATAACAACACCTAAAATATCTTATGGAGGGACAGATGCAAACGTTTATTTGGAACTTGCCAATTCTCATTACTTATTAGATAAGCCGGGTTATGATGATTTTAAACAAGGGGATACTGACAGCTATTATTTTGATACAAATACAACTTTAGGCAGGATAAGAGAATCACAAATCCGTATTTACCACGATAATACGAGAGATAAAGCAGGGTGGTATTGTGGCGAGGTTGTAATCCATCTCAAGTTTAAGGATACTAGTGTTATGAGGCAGTATAAAAAGTGGCCAGATGTTGGCTGGCTAGCACTTGATGAGTCACCCTATTATACAATTGAAGCATTTTTGCAAGAAAATAGTGAGCCTGATCCAGAGTTTTGCTTCGAGAACCCATATAAAAATTACTCGTATTATTATAAGGGGCAATGTCATTGTCATAGTACTGAATCGGATGGAAAGGACACTCCACTAGCACTTGAACAAGCATATAAAGATAAAGGATATGCCTTTGTTTGCTTAACAGATCATAATAGGAATACAAAAGATCCATTTGTAGACAATCTTTTACACATAGATAGTGGCGAGGATGGTGAAAGTGACCGTCATCATATCTTAGCTCTTAGCATTAATAAGGATAGGCTTGATATTAAAAGAGATAAAAATTTAGACGGGATTGATGATCGTCCATCAAGACCCTGCGATAATATTCAGGAAAGAATTAATTACATATCTTCTATTCAAAACACTGTATCGGTTCTTGCACATCCTACAGGAAGTCATGCACCCGAAGGAATAGGGTTCACATTAGATGAGTTGAAGGTAAATATAGGATATACGGGAATTGAAATCTGTAATACTGCGGATAGCTACCCTATTTGGAGTGTTTATACTCCCTATGACATTAATCCTAGCAATACTTTTAGTTGGTGGGACGAAACATTAAAGCATAAGAAGTATGGTGTGTGGGGCTTTGCTACTGATGATTGCCATGATATAAATGAAATTAACTTTAATCGTGGGTGGATTGTAGTAAATTCAAACAGAAACATTTTACCTTCATTTCCTTATATAAATTATATAAAAGAGTTTGAAAGTGAGCATTATAGTAAGCTTCATGAATACAGTGAGAGTAAAAAGTCAGAAATTTTATTCAAGGCATACAGGGCGTATTACTACAAATCAATACTACAAAAGGATATCATAGATAATATAAAAAGGGGTAACTTTTATTCTGTAGTACGTTCTCCAAAACAAGTTGATACTAATAATAAAGGTACTACAGATATAGGTCCATCTATGAAGATAAATGTGGTTAACAGAACTATTACTGTTAATACAGATTTAAGCGATTCTATAATTAGATTTATTATTGGTAATGGACGACAAAATATTAATGAAAAAAACATACATGTGCCTCAAACAATTATAAAAACAGGACGAACTGCTTCCTATGATTGTAATGGAAAAGAGCTTTATGTAAGAATTGAAATTGAGCAAGAAAGACCTTCTGGCAGTGGTAATTCTAAAGAAAAATACATAGCCTTTTCACAACCTATTTTCGTACAGTCAACTAGGGAGGCTAGAGAAAGAGATTATTCTATGATATAAACTCTAATAAAAATACATTAAATATATTAAATGTGCTTTATATTAAAATATATTATATTATTGAAAATTTTTTAGCACTCTATCTATTAGAGTGCTAAAAATAGTATTGACATTCTTTGACCTTAGATGTAAACTATATAACGAAAGAATGTATAATTTAAGGAGATGAAAGGAAGGGAATTATATGTCAATTGAAAAAGGTAGCATTTCGATTAACACGGAGAATATCTTCCCGATTATAAAGAAATGGTTATATTCTGAAAAGGATATTTTTATTCGTGAGCTTGTGTCAAATGCTTCAGATGCTATTAGTAAGCTAAAAAAGCTATCAGCACTAGGTGAAGCTGAGGGGTTTAGTGATGCACAATATAAAATTACTGTTTCACTAAATAAAGAAAAGAAAACAATAAAGATCATTGACAACGGAATTGGTATGACAGCAGATGAGGTTAAGAAATACATAAATCAGATTGCTTTCTCTGGTGCAGTGGATTTTCTAGAGAAATATAAGGATAAGGCAGATGACCAACAAATAATCGGGCATTTCGGTTTAGGCTTTTATTCCTCATTTATGGTGTCTGATAAGGTTGAGATTAATACTTTGTCCTTCCAAAAGGGTGCTCAGGCTGTAAAATGGGAAAGTGATGGAGATACCGAGTACGAAATGAGCGATTCTGAACGCACTGAAACTGGTACTGAAATTACACTTTTTATGACTGAGGACAGCCTTGAATTCTTAGAGACATTTAAAATGAGAGAGACATTAAAGAAATACTTCTCATTTTTACCTTATGAATTATATTTGATAGATGAATGTGAAAAGAAGGAAGAAAATGAGGCTAAAAAGGATACAGATAGCAAAGATGAAAATGAAGAAGACGAAAGTAAAGAAGATGATGTTAAAAAGGACGAGCCTAAGCCATTAAATGATACTAAGCCGTTGTGGCTGAAAAACCCAAAGGACTGTACAGATGAAGAATATAAGGAGTTTTACAGAAATACCTTTATGGACTTTAATGAGCCACTATTTTGGATACATCTGAATATGGATTATCCATTTAATATGAAGGGTATTATATACTTCCCTAAGCTCAGGCATGAGTTTGAGACCATGGAAGGACAGATTAAGCTTTTCTATAATCAAGTATTTGTAGCTAACAATATTAAGGAGGTCATCCCAGAGTTCTTATTGTTATTAAAAGGCTGTATTGATTGTCCTGATTTACCGCTTAATGTATCAAGAAGCTTCTTGCAGAATGAGGGATATGTTCAAAAAATTTCAAACAATATAACTAAAAAGGTTGCGGACAAGCTAAATACTATATTTAAAAAGGAAAGAGATAATTATAATAAGTATTGGGACGATATAAATCCTTTTGTTAAATACGGTTGTATTAAAGAAGAAAAGTTTTATGACAAGGTTAAGGATTCATTAATATATAAGACTACTGAGGGTGAGTATCTTACATTAAGTGAATATCTTGAAAAGAATAAGGAAAAGCATGAGAATCAGGTATTCTATGTTACAGATGAAAATCAGCAGTCACAATATGTCAAGATGTTTAAAGATAATGAAATGCAGGCAGTTATTCTAACTACAATGATCGATAATCATTACATCAGCTTCTTAGAAACCAAAAACCATGAAGTAAAATTCTTGCGTATCGACTCTGATATTTCTGATAGTTTAAAGGATACGACTGAGGAAAATGACGAAAATGCAAACAAGGAAATGACAGAAAAGCTTGAAAAGGTGTTCAAGGAATCTACTGGTATAGACACTCTAAAGGTTAAAGTTGAAAGCCTGAAGGCTGATGCAACCCCAGCTATAATTACATTGTCGGAGCAATCAAGAAGAATGCAGGAAATGACTAAGATGTACGGTGGAATGGGAATGGGAAATATGTTCCCTTCGGACGAAACGCTTGTATTAAATAGTAAAAATAGTCTGGTAAAAGCATTGATTAGTATGAGTGGACAGGAGGATAAAAAGGAAGAGCTTGATTTAATAAGCTCACATATCTATGACTTAGCTATGTTAAGTCATAAGCCTTTAGCACCTGAGGCTATGTCACGGTTTATAGAAAGAAGCAACAGTATTCTTAAAAAGCTGGTCTAATAGCTTTATGTAACAACGCAAAAAGCTAATGCTATCCTAGTATAATTCTTAGAAATATGAAATATAATCAAATAGACAAATGAAAGGTTGTGATGTGGTTTAAGAAATTTAGCTACATCACAACCTTTGTGGTTATTAAAACATTTTATAAAATTTTATTCTTAATGATTATACTAGTGCTAAATTGTGGTAAAGATATATGTGTATAGTTTTATGACTAATAAAAACAATAAATTAGGATAAAGGATGGTATTATGATTAAAGATAAGCGTATATTGTTACTTGCAGTATTAATTTTATTATTAGGTGTTAATTTTGGGTGCTCTGTTAGGACTAGTTCAACCACTTTGAAAAAAATAAAAATAGGTGTTTCAATAGTTCCATTAAAAGGCTTTGTCAATGCGGTAGGGGGTGATAGGGTGGAGGTAGCTGTAGCTATACCACCTGGCTTTAGTCCTGAAAGCTATCAGCCATCTCCTTCGGATATGAAGGGGTTAAGTCAAGGAGAGCTTTTTTTTGCTATAGGGGTTCCTGCTGAAATAGGTTTTATTGAAAGCATAGAGAAAAACAATTCAATAAATGTTGTTCAACTAAATGAGAGGATCGCAGAATATTATCCATTAAGGTATTTTAATGAGATACAAGAGTTAAATAAAGAGCCTGAGCAACATAACAGGCTTGGAATAAGTAGTGAGAATAATGAGAAAAGTGCTATTTTAGCAGACGACCATGACCATGAGCATGAGCACGCTGGAGCCGATCCACATATTTGGCTCTCTCCGAAAAGAGCTATTGCTATGGTAGAAACAATTAGGGATGAGCTTATCGCTATTGACCAAGTTAATAAGGGGTTATATAATAAAAATGCAAATAAATACATCAATGAATTAATAAACCTTGATAAATATATAAAAGAAATTGTCGATAAATTGGAAAATAAAGCCTTTATAATATATCATCCTTCACTTGGGTATTTTGCTGATGACTATGGCTTAAGCATGATTTCCATTGAAGAGGGTGGAAAGGGTGCTACAATAGAAAGCTTAAAAAAGGTTATTGATATAGCAAAAGAGAAGCAAATTAGAACAGTGTATTATCAACAGGAATTCGATTCAAAACAGGCAATGGTGATAGCTAAAGAGATAGGGGGTCATGTGGCTTCGCTCAATCTCCTTGAAGAGGATTATATAATTAATATGAAATATTTAGTAGATTCTTTAAATGTTAAATAAGGTTTACTAGTAGTATATGAGTATATCAAGCTGGAATAATGATATGCGAATAAAGTGAATAAAGTGAATAAAGTGAATTAAGTGAATTAAGTGAATTAAGTGAATTAAGTGAATTAAGTGAATTAAATGAATTACATAAATTATATGGATTAAGGTACATTAAATTAATGTATTTAGGTGGAGCATGGATAAGATTATTTTTTCAGTCAATAATGTTTCGGTCTTTTTAAATAATAGCTGTGTATTAGAGGATGTAAATTTTACGGTAGATCAATTTGACTATATAGGTATGATTGGTCCAAATGGTGGAGGTAAAACTACATTAATAAAGGCTATTTTAGGGGATACTCCTGTTTCTAAGGGAAATATTGATTTAGGTAGAGGCGTGAGGTTTGGTTATGTTCCGCAGTTCAGTACATATAATAAATCATTTCCTATGACTGTTTTTGAAACTGTTTTGAGTGCAAGAATAAACGTACCTTTGAAATCCTTTCATAGATATACTTCTGAAGATAAGGAGGCTGTTAGTGAGCTATTAGTAAGACTTCAGTTAATGTCATTTAGGGATATGCAACTAAAAGAGCTCTCAGGAGGACAGCAGCAAAAGGTTTTCATTGCAAGGGCAATTATTAATAAGCCAGCTGTATTGCTATTAGACGAACCAACATCTGGTCTGGATGTAGATACTACTAAAGAGATATATAGACTAATGGGTGAATTAAATAAAGAAATGGCTATTATAATGGTTAGTCATGATTTTAGTATGATAAATTATGATATAAAGAAGATAGCATGTGTAAACAGAAAAGTTCACATTCATGCTAATACTAAGGGTTTGGATTTAGTACATCTAACAAGTCTGTACGCTGGAGGTTGAG
>QKEK01000257.1 GCA_003251775.1 Clostridia bacterium
ATCAAATTGAGAAGGGTATACAGCTATTGATGGAAGCAATCACAGATTCATACAAGGAAAAACAGAATGAAGCTAATTCCTATACAGAAATAAAGCCAATTGTTTAGCAATCAGTAATAAAGCCAATTGTTTAGCAATCAGTACATAAAGCATTTTGTGTTGTTACATACTTACAATAATAAGGGGGAAATGAAAATGGAGTTTTCAGAAAGAATGAGCTTTTTAATAGCATCTGAAATTAGAGAATTATTGAAAATATCTGACCAGCCAGATATAATTTCTTTTGGAGGAGGCTTGCCTTCTCCCGAGGTATTTCCTTCGGAAAAAATTAAGGAAATTTTAAACTCAATACTAAGTACAAACCCTGTTAAAGCACTCCAGTATTCAACAACTGAGGGTTATACACCTCTGAGAAAAGCTATTGCTGATAGAATTAATTGCTCACTTTATACTAGCTTTACAACTGATAATATATTAATAACTAGTGGTTCTCAACAAGGCATTGATTTTACCGGTAAGCTGTTTATCGACAAGGATGATATTATCCTATGCGAAAGCCCTACCTACCTTTCAGCCATTAATGCTTTCAAAGCATATCTCCCAAAATTTATTGAGGTACCCACTGACGATGACGGCATAATTCCTGATGAATTAGAGGCTATTTTAAAAAATGCACAAAAATCAAGCTTGCTAAATAGAATTAAATTAATCTACGTCATACCCGACTTTCATAACCCTACTGGCAGAACATGGACTATAGAGAGAAGAAAACAGTTTATGGAAATTGTTTATAAATATAAGCTTCCTGTTATTGAAGACTCTCCATATAGTGAGCTTGTTTTTGAAGGAGATGTGTTTCCATCTTTAAAAAAATGGGATCCTGAAGAGCTGGTTATTTCATTAGGAACATTTTCTAAGGTTCTATGCCCTGGCTTTAGAATTGGTTGGATATCAGGAAATAAACAAATTATTTATAAATATGTATTAATTAAGCAAGGAGCTGATTTACAGACTTCAAATCTAACACAAATGTGTATTTATGAATATATAGATAAATATGGTTTAGAAGAGGATATTGAATTAATAAGAGCGAAGTATAAAAAACGTAGAGATGTCATGTATTCCTCCATAAAGAAATATATGAGTCCTGAGGTAAAATCCACTTACCCAAAAGGCGGAATGTTTTTATGGCTGAAAGCACCCGAATATATAAATAGCAGAGACCTTCTTGAAAGATGTCTTGAAAATAAGGTTGCTTTTGTACCAGGAGGTGCCTTCTTTCCTAATGGAGGAAATGAAAACACTCTCAGGCTTAATTTTTCAAATATGTGTGAAGAGCGTATTGAAGAAGGCATAAGACGTATAAGTGATGTGCTAAATAAAATGATAATTAAAGCTACTAGCTAAAATTAAGCATTAGCTATCTCTACTTATAGTACTCTAAGAGCAGCAAAAACAATTTCTCTATCAAATTGTGTACCTGCTCCCTGTATTAGCTGCTCCTTTGCCTGCTCTTCAGTTAGGCTACACCTGTAGCTTCTGTCAGAGCACATTGCATCAAAGCTGTCTGCTATGCTGATTATTTTTGCTAAATATGGTATCTCTTCGCCTCTTAGACCTCTGGGATAGCCAGTACCATCTATCCGCTCGTGATGGCATTTGACTATGGGTACAGCCTCTTGAAACATGGACACAGCCGAAAGTATATTTGCTCCTTTGCTTGGATGCTTTTTTATCTCTTCATACTCTTCCCTATTAAGCTTTTGTCTTTTTGATAGTATATCATCGGCTGTTCCAATCTTTCCAATATCGTGAAACAAACCACTAACTCGAAGTATCTCAATATCAGCTTCGTTTAGCTTAAGTGATTTTCCAATTTTCATAGCCAATTGTGAAACACGCTCCGAATGACCACATGTATAAATATCCTTTGCATCTACTACTAATCTAAGTGCTTCAATCGTGTCAAGATATCTGTTTTTAAGCTGTTCATAGGTTTTGTTAAGTTCTTCATTTTTTATATTAACTAATGAATGCAAGAAGGCATTGCTTAACGAGGAAGATGCCTGACTTGCGTATATATCAAGTAGCTTTAAGCCTTCTATGCTAACGCTTCCCTCAACATAAATCACACCAAGTGTGCTGGCTTGTTCATTAATCAAAGGTAAAATTACACTATCTTCATAATGAACTCTAATTCTTTTGCTTCTTGAATATCCAATTCTCTCTATTATATCTGGTGCTAGCATGGACAGAAAGCTGTTTATATCTGACCTGTAGCTACCTATACCGCTGTAAAGACTACGGTTTAAATTTAGCTCAGTCATAGGATTATCAACCAAAATAAAGGCATTTTTACTATTTACTATAGGTAAAATCTCTATAAGTATTCCCTCAAGAATTCTATCAATTGGCTGAAGCTGATACATTTTAGGCACTGCCTCCAATATCTTGTTTAATCCATCTCTGAACTGCTTAATAGTACGCATCTGTTCTATAGACTTAATACCAGACTCAATTAAGAGAAGCAATTGGTCAAATCTGTCACTCTTTTCACAATATCCTTGTATATCAAGGGCTCTGATGGTTTCTATCGGAGGTGCCATATCCTTGTGGCCTGTTAAAAGAAGTATATATAGCTCGTTATTAAATTCCCTCACCAGCTCAACAACCTTATCACCATGAATAGGCGACATAATGTAGTCTAATATCAGTAAATCAAAATGCTCATTTCTAATTAACTCAATAGCCTCTACAGGATTAAGACAACCTACTACATCATATCCACTTCTACTTAATACTAATCTTAAGGAGTCAATTATTCCTTGCTCATCATCAACTACTACAATTCTATAGCTTGAAATAAACAATTTTTCTTTTCTTCTCATACTAACTCCCCCATGCATTTTACACAAATAACCACCGTAAGCGGTTTCCAATCCATTTCGTTTTGGCGATTTTTAAAACTTAATGATTTTTATAAATAAGAAGTTTTAAAAACGCTTACATACTAACTCCCCCATGTATTTTACACAAATAACAACTGTAAGCGGTTTTCATGATATTTCGTTTGATATTTCGTCTTGGCGATTAAGTAAGAGGAATTGCTATTGTAAAGGTCGTTCCTTTATCACTTTCTGATTCAAACCACATATCGCCTCTGAAACGTCCCTTGATGGTGGAATAAGACATATATAGTCCTAAGCCAGTTCCGTTTTTCCCCTTTGTAGTAACCATTTCTTTGAAAAGCTTATTCTTTATATCAGTAGTAATACCCGAACCATTATCAGAAACCTTAATTAGTATTGTATCATTTTTTTGGGTTATTTCTAATACTATTTCACCCGAGCTTCCCTTATAAGAGTGTATGGAATTAATTATTAAATTATCTACTATCTGCACAAGACTATTTACGTCACCTGACAACTCCGTATTTAAATCAACATTAACCCTTTTAGTGAGCTTACAATGTGCATGTAGTAGCTCGTGCTTCATTAGTATTTCTATCTTTTTTAACAACTCTTCAATAGTAAACCTGATAGCATTTGATGAGCTTAATGTAACTGCTTGACCCTTAACTGCAGTAATGACATCTGATATATATGAACAATACGGCTTAATTTTATTAATCCATTCCATCATTTCATCCGCAATCTCATGGTGATCCTCTTTTGTAACCTGATCGTCATCAATAGACTCCTTATACTCCTTAACCAAACCTACCAAGCCTTCTATAACCCCTGAAATTGACATAATAGGTGTCTTCAGATTATGAGCTATCCCGCCTATTAATTGTCCCAATGAAGCTAATTTCTCATTTTGCATAAGCATTTCTTGATTCTTCTGTATAGTTTCAAGATCCTTTTTACTTTGAGTAATGTCCTTGAATAAAACTACAGTCCCATAATATATACCATTATTTGTTAGCGGTGTAATCTCAATCTCAAAATACTTCTCTATATAATGAAATACTACATGATCCTCTAGTGAAATTGGTCTGCCTGTCCTTTTTGAGTAGTTAATGTATTTAATAATATCCATTATACGACTATTTTTAATGACATTTGAATCAAGCATTTCCACAAGACTCATATTCCTTTTTATATTACTAAAGAATAATTTAAAGGTTTCATAAAAGGTTTTATTATAATCTACTACATACATCCCTTGATTAACAACAATGAACCCATCTGAAATTGTATCTACCACTTTATTTAAGGCAATGGGAGAAATACTAAGAAAATTAAATCTTAAAATAGCAATGCCATATAGGATTATAGCTATTGAAAAGGAAACTGCTGTTGCATATAACGGCATATTCAGAAGCTTAAACGTTATTAATATATTAATTACAAAGGGGATAACTGTTCCTAGTATAACAAGTATGGATTGCTTTGATAATAGCCCTGAATTATTAATAGAGTATGAAATAACATAGGCAAGACCTACAATAATACAGGTATAGGAATATATAATATGTATTAATAAAAGATGACCAAATTCAATTTTTGCAGCTTGTACACTAAAATTGCTTGTAAACATTAAATGATGATAATCATTAGTAATAATTAGTACTAACGAAATTGTAGGTATGACAAAAAGAAGTAAGAAACGCTTGGTTATCCTCATATAAGATTTGCTTTTTGCGTATATAATTCCAGTTATCATAAGAAATACAGGCGTATAGCATAATCCAAAATACCATACATAAACAAAAAGCATTATTGTCCTATCTGTATAAATTCTTACATATACCTCAATTAAGTATCCAATACTCCAAACAAATAGACTAATCATAGTAAATAAAAAGGCATAGTGAAGTTGCTCCTTATTTCTTAGCTTCAATAAATAAATTATCATAAGAAAAATTAAAATAGTAGATGTATTTAATAAAATGAACATTAAATTGAATTCATTTGCATCAGGCAATATAAACCCCCTCCCCTTTTTCATTTACTTTACAATTCGTCTTATCCTCCTTCTTAGGATTGTATTTTAATATATATTTATTGATGATTTCAGCCATGCTTTTACAGTTAACCTTGTCAAAAATAGTATAATGATCTCCCTGTACATAGTATGCTTCTATTTGATTTAAACAAAAATTCTGCCACGTTAATATGTTCTTCTTTTTATCCAAAATAAGCTTATCATCAAAAGCATTTATAAAGCTTATATATGATGAGTTCACCAGTGTTGGTTTATACATATTTCTACAGTTATGTAATGTCCTAAGTATATTAATATAATATACTATTTCCCTTGGATAATCAAGGCAATTATTGGGAATTGCCTTGAGAACGTCTTTGGGAAGCTTTTTAATAAGGCAGTGTAGAATTTCGTTATCCTGCTGTAATAATACTACAACCGTATCCCATAAGTCTTCAATGCTTTTGCACTTCGATACATTTGCTAGCTTAATAAATTGTGGAATATATTTATTAATAAACTCCAATTCTGTTAGTAAGCTAAAGTTAATAACCTCATTCCAAATACCGGGAGCAAAGGTGTTTATTAAAGTCAGGTTGACCTTATTACACCCCATTTCTGCTAAGATATTTGACATTTCAAAAGCAATACTCCCACCAATGCACCAACCAAATAGATTGAAGCACCCTTCTTTTTGTATTTTCAAAAGACTGTTTACATAATCCTTAGCAATTTCATTGATTGTAGTATTTTTAGGGCATGGCTCTTGCTCTTTATATCTTATGCCCCAACAATTAAATGAATTATCAATACTATTACATAGCTCAATATAGTTTTGTATTTCGCCATTACCAGCATGAATAAAAAAAAGATTTTTGCTATTATTATGCCCCTTTCTAATTAAGATAAAGCTTTTTCTTTCACTAATATTGCTACTTAAATCTTGTTTTTTATTCTCAATATACTCATAGCATATACTATTACTATTCGCAATATAATTTGCAATATCTCTAACAGTAACTGAAGCCGTAAGCTTGTTTATAGGAATATCAATATTATATTCTTTGTAAATCCAGCTAATTAATCTAACCATTAAAAGGGAGTCTCCACCAACATCAAAAAAACTATCTAATACCCCTATATGCTCATTATTTAATAGACTTTTCCAGCAATTAAGAATTTGACTCTCTATTTCTGTTTTTGGATTTTCTATATCTCTTTGTACAAAATCTTTATCATTAGGTGTAGGTAAATATTTACGATTAATTTTCCCTCCTTGAGTAATGGGTAACTCGCTTATTCTTTTATAGCAAACTGGTATCATGTAATTGGGTAAGCTCTCTGAAAGAAATGTCTTTAATTCCTTACCAGAAATTTCTTTGTTGGATATATAGTAGCCACATAAATATTTGTTCTTGTTTATATCAGTAAAATCAACTACTACAGAGCTTATTATATCATTATGCTGTGTCATTTTATTTTCAATTTCTCCTAATTCAATTCTATACCCTCTTAGCTTAACCTGCTGATCAACCCTGCCTAAATACTCAATTTCCCCCTTTGGATACCACCTTGCCAAATCTCCAGTTCGGTATATTCTGATACACTCTCCAGCTATATTACATGTAACAAATTTTTCTTCTGTTATAGCTGTATTATTAATATAACCACGTGCTAAGGAGTCACCTGCTACGCAAAGCTCTCCTTCAACTCCAATTGGTACTGGCTCTAAATTCTTATCAAGAATAAAAATCCTGTTATTTGCTATAGGCTTTCCTATATTTATTTGGTTAAAATTATCAACTATCTTTGCACTTACTAAAACGGTTGCTTCAGTAGGACCATAACAGTTTATTACTCTAGCTGTAGTTACTTCTGATAGCTTAACTAATAGACTTGAATTTAACACCTCTCCCCCTAGCATTATTTCTTCAAGGTTAGAAATACAAGAGTGACATCGTTCATCGTTTAATAGCATTTGCATTCTTGATGGAGTACAAAGAAAAATATTAACTTTTTCACTCTCGATCAGTTTTGCCAGCTCTAAAGCTGATTTTCTTTGATTTTCACTTGCTAAAACAAGAGTCCCTCCTTTTAATAATGTAGGTATAGCCTCAAAAATAAATAAATCGAAGCTTATATTAGCTGCTGATAAAACGCGGGATTTATCCGAAAAGCTCATTATTTGTGTGATGCCCTGATAAAAATTATGAACTGATTTATGCTCAATCATTACTCCCTTGGGATTACCAGTAGAACCTGATGTATAAATAACATAAGCAAGATTCTTAGATGTTGTAGATAACTTATTATTACAAGTCATCAGATTTTTTTTATAATCTGATGATAATTCTTCATTATAAATATCCATAAACTCAATTTTGGTATCTATAAACCTTTGGGATATAATTGCTTTAGAAGATAAAATCAGGCTACAAGCACTGTTTTTAAGCATATACGCTATTCTTTCCTCTGGGTATTCAGGGTCAAGAGGCAAAAATGCTCCGCCTGCTTTTAATATACCTAATATACCTATTATTAATTCAATAGATGGATACACTAGTATTCCTATTATTTGTTCTACTTTTACTCCCTTGTGCAATAACAATTCAGCTATTCTATCCGCCCTTGAGTTTAATTCAGCATATGTTAATTCTTTAGAATTAAAGCTTAATGCAATCTTATTTGAGGTACTTTTGACCTGTTCTTCAAATAGTGAGGTTATTGTCCTTGTCTTATCATAGTTTAATTTTTTACTATTGAAATCAAACAAAACTTTATTTTTTTCTTCAAGTGACATTATGCTAATTGTATTAATACTTCTTTCAGGTTCTAATAACACTTCCTCAATAATACTCATAAGGTGAGTATTAATAAATCTTATACTCTTTTCACAAAAACAATGCTGAAGATAGTCATAGTCTAAAATTAGCTTTCCAGATAATTCTCTATCATTAATATGCAATACTAATGACTCTGTCTGATATCCATTAAAGTGCCATTTTGTCTTTTTAAGCACATTGTTCTCCGTCATTAGCTTACCATTTTGGTAGGATAATACTATATCAAACAGTTTATCAATTCCTGAATATTTTGCACGTAAATCTTTCATTATAAGTTCATTTGGGTATTTCTGATGCTTTAGTACACACAACCATTCTTGTGAAACTAATCTGCTAAATTCAACAAAATCAATACCTTTTTTGATACTAAGACGAATTGGAATTGTATTAATGTACATACCAACTGTATTTTTTTCAATAGCTGTACTCCGGTTTAATACTGGAATTCCAATTATCATGTCTGTTTTTGAGGTAACTCTGCTGATATAAAGTACTAACACAGATAAAAAAAATGTGAAGACAGAGACTTTATTTGTATGGCAGAATTTACGTATACTAGCTGTTATTTTTCTTGAGATTATGCAGGTTCTTCTGTTGGCCAATTGTTTATTCTCATTTATAGGCTTTACTGTTAAGGTAGTCAAGACTGGCATTTCAGATAACTTGTTATTCCAGAATATTCTGTCTTTTTTCATTCTTTCAGAGCTAAAGTATACTTCTTCAGATTTTAAATAATTTATGTATGATGTTCTTTTATCTTTTGTTATAACGATATCATTTTTTAAACAATGATAATACTCAATTATTTGATTTGCTATATTAATCAAGCTTAAAGCATCTGATAATAAATGGTGTACTTTTAAAAAGACCGCAGAATTATCATTCCCTAGTTTAAGTATAAAAAACTGGAATAATTCATTATTAAGAAGATTAAAGCTACTCCTAGATATTTCAATATACCATTTATTCAGCTCGTCGTCATCATAAATTGATAAATCTATTTCTTCAATTTGCTTATAACTATATTCTGAAATATATTGAAATACTTTACCGTTGTTTTTGTGAAATTTTAGTCTTATACTCTCATTTTTCTGGATAAATATATTTATAGCCTTTTTAAGTAATTGAGTGTTCGTTACTTCTTTGAGGTGCATAGTTGCAGAAATATTTCCAATACCCGTATCTGAAAACAGCATTTCTTTATACCATATCCCTTTTTGTGGATATGACAATGGATAGAGCTTTTTACTAATACCCATATTTAATGCCCTCCTGCTAATTATTTATTTGTATTACACAACTAGTATCAAAGTAATTTTTTGTGTAATAATTATTATATAGTTTAACAGGAAGAACATAAATAGAACTACTTAATATTTCCCATAAAGATTTAGAAAAGATTATTCTCAAAGCTTTTAGAACTCATTTCATTCAAGATATCTCTTTATCTTTCTTGTAGTTGTTTTTGCAAATTCCTTTTCTCTAATATCTATGTGTTTTATATATTTATATGTTGTTAATTGCTTATTTACTATTCGTACTTCGTTACCGATTAGCTCAGCTATTCGATTATCACTAATATCTTCTATATTAAAGGTTTTGTTAATATATTCCATATCTGGCAACACACTTACAGCTACAATGCTTTCATCCTTTTCATCAACCTTTCCAAACACCATACACTCCATAATAAGTAAGCTTCTTAAAAGGAGGGTTTCTATTTCCTCTGGATAAATATTTTTGCCATTTTTAGTAACAATGACATTCTTTTTGCGTCCAGTAATGTGTACAAATCCATCATTATCTAAATATCCAAGGTCACCAGTTCTAAAATAGCCCTCTTCGCTAATTGCTTTTTTAGTTTCTTCTGGTTGCTCATAATACCCAAGCATTACACTTGGACCTTTAACTATAATTTCGCCTATTCCTTCATCATTTGACTCATCTATTTTGACGCTAAGTCCAGGTAGTGGTAAACCAGCAGCGTCGTCCTTAAAATCACAATTTCTGTTCAAGGCAACTATTGGTGCACACTCTGTCAAGCCATATCCTTGAATAAAGGTGATTCCTAAATCACGAAAGCCTTTTGAAACGAGAGGATCTATAGCAGCTGCACCACTTATAAACATTCGTAAATTATTACTAAAGTTGTTATACACTGATTTGAAAAGTTTTCTAGTTATATCTATACCAACCCTTCTAAGAAAATTACTTATTTTTATTGCATTTCTTAGCTTATTTGCTAATCCACCCTTTTCAGCTGAACTCCAAATTTTCTTATACATTGACTCAAACACTAACGGAACACCTAATACTATAGTTACACCTGCTTCTTGCATATTTTTCTGTATATATCTCAAGCCATCGCAAAAGGCTATCGCACTCCCACGATACAATGGACACAGAAATCCACAGGTGCACTCATATGTATGATGAATGGGAAGAATTGATAGAAACACATCATCTTCTCCAATATATGTCATTGAAGACATAGCCATTAGATTTTCACAAACGTTTTTATGCGAAAGAAGTACTGCCTTTGATTCAGATGTAGTTGCTGATGTAAATAACAATATGCTAGGTTCAGCAGAGTTTATTTCTAAATTTGCATACTGATTATTACCATTTTTAATTAATTCATGACCCTTAGCTAGTATATCATTAAATGATACTATATTGATATTCTGACTACCTTCAAAATTCACTACACCTTCATAATTCAGTTCACCCTCATAATCCATATCAATAAAGTATTCAACACTATTTAATTTATTAACTAAAGAAAGGATGCTTTCACGCTTCTTACCCGAAAAAACTACTGCGGATACTTTTGAACGAACCAAGCATGTCAAAATTTCATTTTCAGGAAGCTCCTTATCAATCGGCACAATCATTCCTATCCCGTTAACCACTGCTAGATATGACATCCCCCATTCATACCTGTTTTCACTAATAATAGCCACTCTCTTTCCAAGTAGCTTCATACTTAAAAATGCAGTGCCTAGTGCATCAATATCCTTTATATACTCCTTATACTTAATATTAGAATATGGCTCATTTACATTCTTTTTTGACTTAAAGGCTATTCTTTCTGCAAATATTTCTGCACTTGAGTTTATCATATCTCGAAGATTATTAATCTTTCTAACTTCATATAAAGGTATATTCTTCATAGTATGGATATCCTTTCTTTGACACCGCTTAATTGTTAGGTCTTGAACAGATTTAATCATAACATAATTATTTCTTTTGAACAATATTATGATAATTATTTCTTTACTTATTATTTACTAGTTGTAGCTATTCAGACTATAATTTATATATATTTTTTATTGTTACTTTTAAGCACTTAAGTGAAGACTTGAGGCATATAAAATAAGTCGTACAGATTCTAGTTGTTAATTGCCCTAAAAGGCTTAGTGTGGTTCGTATGTCTGACCATTAGGGAGTTTACGAACACCACTTGCCTTTTAGGGCAATTTGCAATTTAGAAGCTGTAGACTTATTGGTTTATGTAGCAA
>QKEK01000182.1 GCA_003251775.1 Clostridia bacterium
TGTTTTTTGGCTCAAAGTATATAGCTTCACATATTTTACATGACAAAAGAACCTATCTGTCATTGCTGTGCCTTATACCCTGTATACCAATAATAGCACTTGCATCTGCCTTCAAAGGCTATTTTTATGGAATAAGAAATGTAGTGCCTACTGCAATATCTCAGATGGCTGAGCAGATTGTAAAAATAATAGTAATACTCATGTTAGTACAGAGATTTCAGAGCAATTCCTTGGAAATAGTATGTGCAGTAGCTTTGGTAGCTATGATAGCTGGAGAGGTTGCTAATCTACTTATAGTGATGCTATTTTACTATATAAAGGAGAATAGGGCAGAGAAAAGAACGGGATGGCTTACTAAGTCAAATCATATTAAGGATAGGCTTCATAGTATACGAAATAGCTTAACTGAAAAATCAGCCCTTAAAAACGTTACTAGGGTAAAGTCAAGCATTAAAAGTAGTATAAGAGGAGTAACAAGAGAAATACTAAAAATTGCCATACCAGTCTCAGCAAACAGGTTTATTGTATCCATTATGATGACGATAGAGCATCTAATGATACCAGCACGACTACAGCTTACAGGTATGCCATATAATGAGTGCATAGCAGAATATGGTAAGCTCATGGGGATGGCTTTTCCAATGATATTTTTTCCATGTATTATAACATCCTCTCTGGCAACGGCATTAGTACCAGCTATTACAGAGGACGTATCCACTAAAAATTTCAGGCTAGCAAATAACAAGATTTCTAAGTCTATTCAGTTAACTTTATTAATGGGCTTTACGTTTACTGCTATTTTTATGACATTCCCTGAGATAATCGATGATATATTATTTAAGGAGAATTTAAGCCATATTTTATATTTGCTTTCGTTCTCTTGTGTATTTATTTACTTGCAGCAGACAATGCAGGGGATATTAAACGGGCTTGGCAAAGAGAAAATTACATTAAGGAATACCCTGATAGGGGATGTGTTAAGGATAGTGATAATATTCTATATGGTACCTATATACGGCATAGAGGCATATATTTGGGGGATAGTAATAAGCTGTGCGGTTCTGTGTGTGCTGGATATAATCGCTATATCAAAGGCAACTGGAACTACAGTAAATATTCGAAAATGGGCATTTAAACCCTTAATAGCAACAGCTATAGTATTTATATCAGGTAATACAATTAAGCAATTAGGCAATATTAATGTGTTGCCAGGCTTTGAAAATTTGATGATTATAGGTGTTGGGGCTTTATTAACTGGTATTCTAATGTTTGCTGCTGGAGGGTATAGGTTAATCAAAGACTATAGGACTAGATAGCTTATATGAAAATAATTTGATTTAATAAAGTGTGAAAACAAAAGAAAATTTATAAAAAACAAAGAAATAAAGAGATATTTAAATATAATAAAGTATAATCCAGGTTAAAGGTCAAAGATAGTCAAAAACAAAAGTTGAACATATAAAACAATCTCTGTATAATGTAATCAAGGTCAAAGAAAGTCAAAAACAAACTACTTGAAGTCGACAGCTTAGTAACAAGCTTAAATTGTAATTATTATAATAAAGTATAAATGAAAATATTATGGAGGTGTTTATTATGTTTGGACTTGTACCTTATACCAGAAGAAACAGAGGATTAGCTAATGCTAATGATTTATGGAATCTTGATAAGATTTTTGACAGCTTTTTTAATGATACCTTTTTTGAAAACGCTTTGGTATCAAATAGCTCAATAAGGGCTGATATTAAGGAGACAGAAAAGGATTACGTGATTGATGCAGAGCTCCCAGGAATTGATAAAAAGGATATCCAGCTTGAGCTTAAGGATGATTTATTGACTATAGGTGTAGAGCAAAAGCAAGAGACAGAGGAAAAGAAGGAGAACTATATTAGGAGAGAAAGAAGATACGGTTCTTTAAAGAGAAGCTTCTATGTTGAGAATGTAGATAATGCAAACATTGCAGCCGATTATAAGGATGGCATACTAAAGATTACATTACCTAAGAAAGAGGTTTCAGAACCAAAGAATTATAAGATACCTATACAATAATTGCGGTGAATACCCCTCACGGCAATAGAGTAGATATTATAGTAAAAAACGGGATACGGCATGGACTGTATCCCGTTTTTGGGGTTTGGTATTAGGAAATAATTTTTTGATTTTACTGGTGTTATTAAATGTTCTGCTATAATTACCTAAAAACTTGAATAGACTATTAAAATAAGGTAAAATATATGTAAGGGTGTTAATTTTTACTTAACATTCAAAAACTAAATATACCGTTGAAAGGGGTAATGCGTATGCTGTTACGAGACTGTGCTGGTGGTGTAGTGTTCTGTGGAGACAAGGTGTTTCTGCTTAAGAACGAGAAAAATGAGTGGGTACTTCCGAAGGGTGTTATAAAAAATGGTGACTTATCAAATGAGGTTGCATTAAAACGAGTGAAAGACGAGGCAGGTATATCAGCACAGATTATTTCAACAGCAGGGCGTACTAATTATGAATTTTTTTCAGTTACAAGGCAAAGGCCTGTATGTAATAAAATAACCTGGTATATAATGGAGACCAATGAAGGTGATTATATAGTAGGAGAGCCTGAGAAATTTCAAAAGGGAGGCTTTTTTGAAATAGAAGCCGCAATTGATAAGGTGACATACAGTCAGGATAAATCTTTACTAAATCTTTCTTTTAAAAGGTATAAGGAGCTAGCAGGATAAATATTAATTGTACACAATTAATTAGTTATATAGGTAGATATTTAACTTGTATTAGGTTTTTTCATTAATAAACATACATGAATAAACATACATGAATAAATATACATGGGGGTAGCAACGAGCTATCCCCATCTTAAATTAAACTAAAAATTTTCTTAGTACTCCACTTCAAGGTATTAAGCATACTATTTTTGAAACGAAAGCAGAAAGTCCAAAAGCTATTTACAATATATAACCGATATAGTATGATGAACTAAAGAAGGGTTAAAGCAATAGACAATTTAAAAGGCGGTGTTTGAGTGAAGCGGTTTAATACGACAACAACATGTGTACCCGAGGAACACTATATGGTAGATATTAGCGAAAAACTAGAAAAGATTACGCTAATGATAGACAGAGGTATGTATTTTACTATAAATAGAGCAAGGCAGTACGGTAAGACTACTATAATGAGTAGATTATATATGACGTTACAATATAAATATATTATGATTAGAGGTAGCTTAGAGGATTGGGGAAGTGAGCCGTACAAATCAGAAAGCAAGTTCGCTATAACCTTTTTAAATATGCTAAAAAAGATTATTCGATTTCAAGATAAAGAGCTAGCTGACTATATTGATAGTATAAAAGAAGTAGCCGGTTTTCAAGAATTGTCGGACAAAATAACAGATATATGCATGAAAAGTGAAAAAGATATAGTACTTATGATAGATGAAGTAGATAAAGCAAGTAGCAATATTATAATGTTAGATTTCTTAGCAATGTTAAGGGATAAGTATAATAAACAAAAGGATAAAATAGATAAAACCTTTAAGTCAGTAATACTAGCAGGAGTACATGATATAAAAAATCTAAAAGTACATATAAGAGAAAGGCGAATGCTTACAGAAGAAGAGGCAATATTAATAGACAAAACAACTTATAATAGCCCATGGAATGTAGCACAGGATTTTATAATTGATTTGAGCTTTAACCCTAACGAGATAAGTAGTATGCTTAGGGAATATGAAAAAGATTTTAATACAGGAATGAGTATTGGAGAGTTGGCACAAGAAATATATAAATATACAAGTGGATATCCGTATTTAGTAAGCAAGCTATGTGAGATAATAGATGAAAGGCTAGATAAGGACTGGAGTATACAAGGAATACAAGAAGCCATTAAGATAATACTTAAAGAGAAAAGTACATTGTTTGATGAGTTAATAAAAAACCTAGAGAATAATAAAGAACTGTATAATAGCATATATAATCAATTAATTTTGGGACAAGATTATATATTTAATATAGACAATCCGATAACAAATACAGGGCATATATATGGGATATTTAAAGAGGATGATGGGAAAAGACTGATAAACAACAAAATATTTGAACAAAGAATATATGAATATATGTCATCAAAGCTAGATGAAAGAGAAAAAATGGGTGCATATAATTTTAGAGATAATTTTATAGACGAAAAAGGCAAGCTGAGTATAACAAGAATACTAGAACGATTTCAAATAATGATGAAGGAAGAATACTCAAACAGAGATAAGGAATTTTTGGAAAGAGAAGGTAGGTTGCTTTTTATAGCATTTATAAGACCCATAATAAATGGAGTAGGATTTGCGTTAAAAGAAGTACAAATATCGCAAGAGCAAAGGCTAGACATACTAATAACCTATGGAACTAAAAAATATGTAATAGAACTAAAAAAATGGTATGGACAAGAGTATCACCAAAAAGGGCTGGGGCAGCTCAGTAAATATTTAGATAATCAAGGACTCAAGGAAGGGTATTTATTAATCTTTAACTTTAAGGAAAGCAAACAATATACAAAAAAATGGGTAGAGATAGAAGACAAGAAGATATATGAAGTAGTAGTGTAGATTCTTGTTGTTTGAAAATTTAAGCTGTTAAGCTTATAATAAAGAGCGATAAAATTGGGATAGCTATAGTCTATCCCAATTTTAAACATATGCCCCAATATTTCCTAATCCTAAACAAAAAAGCTTTTTAATTATACATTTCTTTTCTTAACGCTATAATATCAGTGTTTTCAAGGTATTCGTCATATGTCATTTGTCTGTCTATCAAACCGTTTGGTGTTATCTCAATAATTCTATTTGCAATTGTCTGAACAAATTCATGGTCATGTGAGACAAGGAGGAGAGTGCCTTTAAAGTTGATTAGACCATTGTTAAGGGCTGTTATAGACTCCAAATCCAAATGGTTAGTAGGCTCGTCAAATAACAAGGTATTTGCACTGGAAAGCATCATTTTAGAAAGCATGCATCTAACCTTTTCACCACCAGAGAGTACGCTTGCCTTTTTTAGTGCCTCTTCACCAGAAAACAGCATTCTACCAAGCCAGCCACGTAAAAATGTCTCCGTTTCATCAGATGAGAACTGTCTTAGCCATTCTACTAGTGTTAAATCCACTCCATCAAAAAATTTAGAGTTATCCTTTGGGAAATATGCCTGAGATGTTGTTATCCCCCATTTAAAGCTTCCGCTATCTGGAGTAAGCTCTCCTGTAAGTATCTGAAAAAGGGTCGTCTTTGCTAATCCGTCAGGGCCTACAAATGCAATTTTATCGCCTTTGTTTACCATGAAGCTGACATCATTTAGTATTTTAACGCCATCAATAGCTTTGCTTACGCCTTCTACAAGAAGAAGGTCGTTTCCAGCTTCTCTCTCAGGTTTGAAATCTACAAAAGGATACTTTCTTGATGATGGTTTAATATCCTCAAGAGTAAGCTTTTCAAGTAGCTTCTTTCTTGAAGTAGCCTGCTTAGATTTTGAAGCGTTAGCACTGAAGCGTTGAATAAACTCCTGAAGCTCTTTCTTCTTTGCTTCAGTTTTCTTATTCAAATCCTTTGTCTGCTGTAAAGCCAATTGACTTGATTTATACCAGAAATCATAGTTACCGACATATAGCTGAATTTTGCTATAGTCAATATCTGCAATATGTGTACAAACCTTGTTTAAAAAGTGTCTGTCATGTGATACTACTATGACAGTGTTTTCAAAATTATATAAAAAGTTTTCTAACCAAGTAATTGAATCAATATCAAGGTGGTTGGTAGGTTCGTCGAGCAGGAGTATATCTGGATTACCAAAAAGGGCTTGTGCCAATAGCACCCTTACCTTTTCTTTGCCCTCAAGCTCCTTCATTTTTTTATAATGAAATTCCTCAGATATATTTAATCCATTTAAAAGGGTTGCTGCTTCAGATTCTGCTTCCCAACCATTCAATTCAGAGAACTCTGCCTCAAGCTCAGATAGCTTTATACCATCCTCCTCTGAAAAATCAGGCTTGGCATATAATAGCTCTTTTTCGTCCATTATCTCACAAAGCCTTTTGTGTCCTAAAAGGACAGTTCTTAAAACCTCAAGCTCATCAAACTCGTAATGATTCTGCTTCAAGAAGGCAAGACGTAGACCAGAGCCTATTGTGACATCTCCCTTGTTTGCCTGAATTTCACCTGAGAGTATTTTAAGAAATGTAGATTTACCTGAGCCGTTAGCTCCTATAAGACCATAACAGTTTCCAGGTGTAAATTTTATATTTACATTTTCAAAAAGTGCACGTCCTCCGTATCTTAAGGATATGCCAGTGGTAGTTATCATAGTTCATTTCCATCCTTTTTCAGTTATTTAGTATAAGCTTATAAGGCTGCACAACTATGCACAAGCCTATAAATTATATATTTTTACTAATAAATTTACAGCTTTCACAGGCTAATAGATTTATGAGTTTATACGCCTGCATACCATAATATTAAATTTTAGTTTATGCAAAATATAGTGACTTTAAATTATGGTTCCCGAGTTATTATAACATAGCATAGCTTTAACTGCAACAAGTCAGAAATTGCATTAAGGATTCACTTGAAAATCACATTTTATAAAGGAACCATTTACAGGTGTACAGCTCATATTTGAGCTCATAAATACGCTCTAAGCCATTTAAAACACTCTGACATTTATAAATGAACATTTTATTTCCTGCAAGCTTTTCCTCTTGCATTAGTAGCACTTTATCCACATTAACAGAAATTTTTTCACTCTCGCTGTTTTCAAGCTGGTATCGAATTGGCATAAGCTTGCCGTTTTCCTCAAACCATGCAATCATTTTTATAGGCTTCATTAAAACCTTCATTTATAAGCACTCCTCATAGAATAGTGTTCAAATACATAACAATGCAATATACCCGTGATAATGTAAGCTTTACAACACTATCACAATAGTCTTTCTATAAGCTTTATAATACTATCACAATAGTCTTTCTGTCAGTTTATAAAATACTGCTCATCACTGGGAACTCATCAACAACTCCCCCTTCAAGCGGAGATAATCCTGACCAGAGAAACGATGATCGTATAACCGCATTTGAGCCGTATTTTATTCTAATTTCGTCTATAGTCTTATCTAAACGCCTCTGTTTATCCCAGTTTTCCTCAAAAAAGGATAATTGAATATAATCTTTGGTATAGAGGTCTGAAACCCGTATGCCCATTTGTCTGATTGGTTGACCTCTCCACATCTCATCAAACAGTGATTTAACTTCCTTAAATACTGCATTAGTACAGTCAATAGGGGTCATAAGCTTTTTTTGGTGGCTAGAGCTTATAAGCTCATCTGTTTTAAGGCTTACGGCAACAACACTACAGCAAAAGCCAGAAAAACGTAGTCGCATTGACACCGTTTCAACCAGTGAAAGCAGTACTTTATAAGCAGTTTGCTTGTCTATAACATCAAAATATACTGTTGTGGAGTTGCCAATGCCTTTTATAACGGTATGCCCGCTACCTGGATGTACTGGAGATTCATCAATACCATTTGCATAAGCGTGTAGCATAAGCCCCCAGCTCTTAAATTTGTATTTTAGAAGCTCTATATCGGTATTTGCAAGGTCACCAATTGTATGGATACCCATTCCTTTCAATTTAGGAGCAGTAGCACGCCCTACCATATATAAGTCTTCAACGGGAAGCGGCCACATTTTAGCTGAAATCTCTTCGGGGTATATTGTATGTGTCATATCAGGCTTTTTTAAATCCCCTGCCATTTTAGCTAATAGCTTATTAGTACTGATGCCGATGTTTACTGTAAAGCCCAATTCTTTTCTTATTTGCTCTCTTATCTGGTTTGCTACCTTTATAGGTTCGCCAAGTATTTTTTCTATGCCTGTATAATCCAAAAAGCATTCATCAATACTAAAAAGCTGTATCTTATCAGAATAATTCTGTAGTATTTCTGATAGGGCAGAGGAGCATTGCATATACAAAAAATAGTCAGGGGGCATGACGACCAGATTAGGACATTTTTGCTTAGCCTGAAAAACAGGCTCTCCAGTTTGAATCTTGAACCCTTTAGCAGGAATACTTTTTGCTAAAACTATTCCGTGCCTTGTTGCCTGATTACCTCCTATAATACTCGGAATATTCCTTAAATCAATACTTGAGCCGTGCTGTAGCATATGAACGGCTGTCCAGCTTAAAAAAGCACTATTTACGTCAATGTGCATTATTGTACGTGTCATTTCAAAGCATCTCCCCATTTATTATGCCTAAGCCTTTATACAAATCGAGTGCATTTTATAAATTGTATATAATATATATTGATTATATATTAACTCATCCATGCCTATGGCACAAATAACCACCGTAAGCGGTTTCCAAACTATTTGGTTAGGCGATTAAAAAAGCTTCTTTAAATTCTTTATCAAACCGGAAGCTTTTTTAACGCTTACATATTGAGCATATTGCGAGGTTGTATATTTATAATATTGATTTAGCTCAGGCTGAAGCTCATATCAACATTATATACGAACATCAGTTCTGTGTAAAGAGGGAAATGATAGCAGAGCTTCTTAGTAAATTAGAGTTGAAAATAGTTTTGTATAAATATGTAAAAACTTAGAGCTAGCTACTTGACAGAATTACATGCATCTGATATAGTGTTATTAATAAGCACTACTAATTTAGGGGGGTGAAATAATGGATGTAATTGAATTGTTGATGTATTTTAATTTGACTAGACAGGAGGCAACGATATACATAACACTGTATAAAGAGGGAGAAGTAACAGGCTACGAGGTTGCAAAAAAGAATGGTATTTCACGCTCTAACACATATGCTTCACTTGCAAGTCTAGTAGAGAAGGGTGCAGCTTATTCTATTGAGGGTAATGCTATGAGGTTTACTGCTGTACCTATAGAGGAATTTTGTACAAATAAGATTAGACAGCTGGAGCAGATTAAAGGTATTCTGACTGAGAATATGCCCGATAAATACGATGAAAGCGAGGGCTATATTACCATCAAGGGTGAAGAAAATATTATTAATAAAATGAAGAATATGCTTTTAGGAGCAAAGGAAAGAGTTTATATTTCAGTGTCCAGACAAATAATAAACACTTTACTTGAGGAAATTAGAACAGGGATATTAAAAGGGTTAAAGATAGTAATTATTACAGATATGCCTTTGGAGTTAAATGGTGCTAAGGTGTATAATGCAGAAAAGCATCAGCATCAAATAAGGCTTATTGTTGACTCTACTAAGGTTTTAACGGGTGACATATCAGCAGGGAAGGATTCAACCTGCCTATATTCAAAAAAGAAAAATCTTGTGGAGCTATTTAAGGATTCACTAACCAATGAAATAAAGCTTATAGAAATGACTAGAGGGTAAATAAAGAAGGGAAGAGAGTAACCATGAAGACAACATTTATTAATCACGAACAATTGTGTGAGATTACAAAAAGATACCCTACTCCATTTCATTTATACGATGAAAGGGGTATAAGGGAGAATGCACGCAAACTAAAGCAGGCATTTTCTTGGAATAAGGGCTTCAAAGAATACTTTGCGGTTAAAGCAACCCCAAATCCGTATATATTAAAAATACTCAAGGAGGAGGGGTGTGGTGTGGATTGCTCCTCCTATACGGAATTAATGCTCTCTGAGGCTGTGGGATTTAATTCAGAGCAGATCATGTTTTCATCTAACGTTACACCAAAAGAGGATTTTGTAAAGGCTCGTAGCATGGATGCTATCATTAATCTGGACGATATTACGCATATAGATTTTTTAGATAAGGTAGCTGGTATACCCGAGATTATAAGCTGTAGGTATAATCCAGGCGGGGACTTTACCATTGGTAATCACATAATGGATACCCCTGGAGAAGCTAAATATGGCTTTACCTATGCACAATTAGTAGAGGGCTTTAAGGAGTTGAAGGATAGAGGTGTCAAAAAGTTCGGACTACATGCCTTTCTGGCAAGTAATACAGTTGCTGATGAGTATTATCCAGCTTTGGCAGGGGTTTTATTTGAAACAGCAGTTAGATTAAAAAGAGAAACAGGGATAGAGATATCTTTTATTAATCTTTCAGGTGGAGTAGGGATACCCTATAAGCCAGATGAAAAGGCGACAGATATAATTAAGGTAGGTGACGGGGTAAAACGGGCTTATGAGGATATACTTATAGCAGAGGGTATGAAGGATGTAGCTATATATACAGAGCTTGGCAGATTTATGTTAGGGCCATATGGCTGTCTGGTAGCGACAGTATTACATAAAAAGAGCATTTATAAGGAATATATAGGATTAGACGCCTGTGCTACTAATTTGATGCGTCCAGCTATGTATGGTGCTTATCACCATATCACTGTAATGGGCAAGGAAGATGCACCATATAATCATAAATATGATGTGACAGGTGGGCTATGCGAGAATAACGATAAATTTGCTATTGACAGAATGTTGCCCGAAATTGAAATAGGAGATTTAGTTGTAATCCATGATACTGGTGCACACGGGTTTGCTATGGGGTATAATTATAATGGTAAGCTTCGCTCTGCTGAAATACTTTTAAGACAGGATGGCTCGACTGAAATGATAAGGCGGGCAGAGACACCTGAGGACTATTTTGCGACCTTGGATTTTACTGCTTGCTAACATATTTCTAATTAAATTCTAATTTAAATAGTATTGATTTTCGCACAAAAAGGTAATATATTATCTATATAGATAACATATTACCTTTTTTAAAGGAGCATTTCATGAAAAATGACATTGATAATTATAGCTTAATAAAGGACAGAGAATTTATTTTTGGTAGTCTGTTTGTTATTGCAAATAAGCTACAGATACTTTTAGATAAAGCTCTATCTGATTATGATATGACAGCAAAGCAGTGGTTTCTTACTATAGCACTTGGTCTATTTGAGATGCCGCCTACGCTAAAAGAGGTTGCTTCAACTATGGGGTATTCTCATCAAAATGTAAAGCAGATTGCAATGAAATTACAGCAAAAAGGCTTCTTAAGCATCGAAAAGGACAAAAAAGATGCAAGAGCAATCAGACTAAAGTTAACTGAAAAGAGTGCTTTGTTTTGGAGAGAACTACAGGATGAAGAAAAAATGTTTTTGAGCAATGTATATAAGGGGATGGATGAGATGCAAATATCAGTTTTCAGAGAAAATATAGCAAAGCTTTTATCTAACCTAGATTACATGGAACATAAGGATTAAGTGAAATGTTTGTAAGTATTGATTAAGTATTGATTAAGT
>QKEK01000181.1 GCA_003251775.1 Clostridia bacterium
AAAAGACTGGGAGCAATTACTAGATGATCTTCTATATGCAAAGATTTGCAATATGAATTTCTTAAGGCTAACGCAAAGACCTGTTCAGCAGGAGGTATATGATTATTGTGATAAGCTAGGGCTAATGACACAGACTGATTTACCTCTATTTGGTGTTCTGAGACGAAATCAGTTCTGCGAAGCTGTAAGGCAGGCTGAGGAAATGGAGAAGCTAGTAAGGTCGCATCCTTGTAATATTATAGTAAGTTATATTAATGAGCCATTTCCTAATGCTGACAATAAACCGCATCGGCATCTTACAAGAGATGAGTTGATGAACTTTTTCAAGGCTTCTGATTATGTAATTAAAATGAATAATCCTGACAGGGTAATAAAACATGTTGACGGGGATTATGATCCTCCATCAGAAACACTGCCAGATAATCATTGCTATAATGTATGGTATAATGGTAATGGCGTTGATATTGGTAAACTAAGTAAGGGATATTGGCTGAATGTAAAGCCGGGGTGGAATTACGGTTGTGGTGAGTTTGGAGCAGAAGGCTTAGATCCTGTATCTGTGATGAGAAAATACTATCCCAAAAACTGGCTTCCTCAAACCAATGAAGAAGAAAAGAATTGGACGCCTAACGATATTATTGGTGCTCAGTCTGGAAAATTCCATTATTGCTTTTATGAAACACCAAAGACATTAGAAGAGTGGGTAAAGGCAACCAATGAATATCAGGCATGGGCTATTAGATATGTGACAGAAGCTTATAGAAGAGATGCAAGAATGGTAACCTTCGCTATCCATTTGTTTATTGACGCATTCCCTTCAGGATGGATGAAAACAATAATGGATGTAGAACGTAATCCAAAACAAGCATACTTTGCCTATAGGGAAGCTTTAACACCTATAATGACAAGTCTTCGCACCGATAGATATAAGTACTTTGAAGAGGACGATATAAAATTTGAAGCATGGATATGTAATGACACAAATAATTTATATCCAAATACAAAATTAAAGTATTATTTTGAAATGGAGGGAGCTATTTTAGGCAGTGGTGAAGAGGATACAGTTATTCTAGATTGTAGTAGTAGCTTTCAAGGGTATATCAAGTTTAAGGCTCCATACGTAAAGGAAAGAAAGAACATAACTGTACGTTTGGCACTTGTTAATGAAAATGGAGACCTACTACATGATACTAGTTTGGATGTGGAGGTTTTCCCAAGGGTCAGCATTGATACAAAGAAAAGTGTTTATATAGTAGGAGAAGATGAAGAGCTTGCAGTGGAGCTTGCAAATGAATTAGGGTTAAATAAGGTTAAGCAGGTTCAAAATGCTGACATTATACTAATAGATAATTACGCTTTATACAAAAACAATGAAGAAGAAATCAGAAAAAGCATAGAAAATGGGGCTTGTGCTGTATTTATGGAGCTACCTGAGGGTTGGAGCTACCTGAGGGTTATTATGAAATATGTGGGAGCAGTATAGATGTCAAATTTAGTTCAATGCTACCTATGCATTTCGTTTCAAGAGATACTGGACACCCTTTAGTAAATGTATTTAGGCCTAATGATTTTAAGTATTGGTACAATCCTAAGTTTGATTACATAACCCCTATAATATTCAATACATTTACAGCAGATGATTTTAATCTGGTATTAGGAAGTGGTAATACAAATAATAATGGAGAATGGATTCCTGTAAAAGCAGTAGGCGAAAAGCTAATTGGCAAGGGGAAGGTGTACGTTTGCCAGTTGAATGTCAGTGGCAGAGTAAAAACCAATCCAATAGCAAAAATGTTTATTGGTAAAATGCTAGGGATATGGATTCAGGAGGATAGTATATATGTTGAGTAATATAAAAGCTCGAAATTGTATTATGTGGGAGGAATTCTTATCACAGCACGAATTGAGTTTTCCAGAGGTGAGCTACAAGGGTGGATACTACAGTGAAAATGACAGAGTACATGGGCTAAGAAGAAAATATAAGAAGGAATGGGAAGAGGGACTGTTTATTGGAAATGGCATGATAGGAGCTATGATATATAAGGATTCACGTAAATCCTTAAAATGGGAATTAGGAAGAAATGATGTTGTAGCACACAATTTTTTGCATGGCATAGATTGGGCTGTACCAAGAGTACCCATAGGAGATTTTCTTTTGACTCCATCAGGAAATGTAACCAGCGAGTCAATGAAGCTTAGCTTGTGGAATGCAGAAGCAGAGGGTGTAATAAACACTGATAGGGGTGCCATTGAATGGCATTCCCTTGCTCATGCCGTAGAGGATATTATTATAATTAAGGTGAAAACATCTGGAGAAGAAAAGAATATATCTCTTGGATTCCGACCTGAGCATGGGGTGAGTCACCGTATCTTATATGCAGATAAAAAACCAACCCTCGACAGTCTCCCACAAAAACCGTTTCAAACAGTAATTGATGGCATGAATGTTAGTATTCAAACCTTTATAAAAGAGGATGAAAATGACACCTTTGTTGATGAGGGAGAATGTGCAGTAGCATGGAAGGAAATAAAAGAATCCGATAATGAGCTAGTAGTATATATTAGCATTACTAATTCATACTATGACGATACTGCCAGAAATAAGGCTGTACAGAATATTAAGTCATCTATACAATTAGGGTTAAGTGAATGTGTGAATACCCATAGAGAGTGGTGGCACAATTACTATCCTAGAAGCTATGTTTCATTTTCAGATAAGAAATGGGAGAAATTTTACTGGATTCAGATGTACAAAATAGCTTGTGCTATGAAGGAAGATGGAGTTGTACTTGACTCCCAAGGGCCTTGGTTAACAGTTACCCCATGGCCAACTACAGTATGGAACTTGAATGTGCAGCTTTGCTATATGCCGTTATATACTTCTAATCGGGTAAGGCTTGGGAATTCACTTATAAATACATTAAAGAAAAATGAAAAGATATTAATAGAAAATGCTAAACCGTTAGGTATTGATAATGGGATGTATATCAGCAGAGCTACTAATCCTATTGACTTAACAGCTCCATGGCCTGATACAAGAGAGCTTGGTAATCTAACATGGGCATTACATAATATTTGGAGGCATTACCGTGTTTCTATGGATGAGGCATTATTGAGAGAGTTTTTATATCCTTTTCTTAAAGCCAATATCAATTCATATTTGTGTCTTATGTATAAAGGAGAGGATGGAAAATATCATATTCGAGACACAAGCTCTCCAGAATACCCGTCGGCTCCAAACACCAACCACTTTCCAATTAATGATTGCAACTATACACTTGCCCTCTTACGATGGGGGTGTCAGACATTGCTTGAGATTAACGAGAAACTAGGTCTAAATGATGAGTTAAGAGTACAATGGGAGGATGTAATTAGTAATTTGGTGAATTATCCAACAGATGAAAATGGATTCATGGTAGGAGAACAAATACCCTTTGCTGTTTCCCATAGGCATTATTCACATCTTTTCATGATCTATCCGCTACATTTACTTGATAAAGAAGAACCAAAGGTATTTGAATTGATGAAGAAGTCCATTGGGCATTGGGTAGGATTTGTTGGGGCATTACAAGGGTATACTTACACAGGGGCAGCTGCAATGGAAGCTTATCTTGGGAATGGAAATAAAGCACTCGAATACTTAAACGGGCTTGAACAATATTTATGTCCAAATACAATGTATTCAGAAAAAGGTCCTGTTATAGAAACGCCTCTTTCGGCAACTGAATCTATACATTATATGCTAATGCAGAGTTGGGGAGATGTTATCAGAGTTTTCCCAGCAGTTCCTGATGACTGGCAGGAGGTAGAATTTAGAGATTTATTGGCGGAGGGTGCATTTGAGGTTTCAGCAGCTAGGAAAGCTGGTAAGACACAGTATGTAAAGATTAAAAGCCTTGCAGGTAGTTCTCTGAGGATACAGCCTAATATAGATGGAAGGGTTAAATGCTTAATAAATGATAATGAGATGAGTATGATTGAGGTCGAAAAAGGAATTTATGAAATAGAACTAAAAAAGGGAGAAAGTGTTACTCTTTTAAGTGAAGTAAATTGAGTTTGAAAAATTATTAAAGAGTTTGTTTTATTACTATTAGCATATATAATAGAAAGAAGGAGCTGTACATATTGTGACAGCTCCTTCTTTGCTGATTGGAGGGTTTGTGTTATTGTGTTATTGTGTTATTGTGTTATATTTAAATAAATAAATATACAATGTTAAGGTCTATTTAGAATACTCTAAAAGCCTTTTTCTGAAATACATATAGTTTTCAAAGCTGACCTCTTCAGGTACCCCGTGGTCACAGGTTGGA
>QKEK01000207.1 GCA_003251775.1 Clostridia bacterium
TGATTATACTGATCAATTTAAGTATTAATTTACACTAGATTATAATAAGTATTTATATTTATCTTTTAAGCTATGGATTTAAGAATCTTTATGATATTTGTGTTATAATATTCATTAAGATAACTGTAAAGAGAGGTGTTATTCATGACCTTGGCAGAAAAATTAATAAAAGATTTTGAACAGCTAACTGAAGAAAAGAAAAAAGAAGTCATTGATTTTGTTGAATTTGTAAAAGCAAAAGAGCAGAGAGATATTGAAAATCTTATGAATACTGTAATAGCAGAAAATAAAGAGGCTCTTAAGGAGTTAGCAAAATGATAATAAAATATAGTATATTAGTATTGTTTTTATTATCATAGCTTCACTAATACTATCTGAATAAATTTAAATATTGCATTCATTAATAATGTTAAAAGTGATATAATACCTATATGAAGTATTGATACTATTATCATTATAATGCTAGTGGATTGTTTATATAAAATAAGATTTGAGGAGAGTAGATTATGGATGAATATAACGATTTAGACTCAACTTGTGGTGTTTCTGATGAAGAGTTGACTAAAAGGTTTGAAGAAGCAGTTAGAATAGAGAATGAGATTAAAGTAGTAAAGGGGTTACCGATTGCTGGATATGATTTTGTAAAAAAAGCTCCCTATTTGGAATATCCTGATGGGAGGAGGGAGTATGAATAAAAAACCTGAAATAATTGTTTTTGCAGGTCCGAATGGTAGCGGAAAAACTACTATTACAAAGATGGCTAATATAATTGAACCATATGTTAATGCAGATGACATAAAAAAGAGTAGTCTTTGCACTGATTTGGAAGCTGCTCAGACTGCGGAGACAATAAGAAATAATTTGGTTTTAGAACAGAAAAGTTTTACATTTGAAACAGTATTATCTACAGATAGGAATCTAAAGCTTTTAGAACGAGCAAAGAACAACGGTTATTTTATAAGATGTATTTATGTTCTAACATCAGATTCAAGAATTAATGCAGTGAGAGTTAGAGCAAGGAAAGAAGCTGGTGGACATGATGTTCCAGTTGATAAGATTCATATTCGTTATGATAAAGCATTAAAATTAATTCCAAATCTTATTGATATTTGTGATGTATGTCATATATATGATAATTCAAATAAGCCAGTACGTATTTTTAAGAAACGAAAAGATGTACTTTTTTACTGGGAAAATGATTTTTGGAATAAGAAAAATATTGAAGATTTAATTGGAATGAAATTATAATAAGTATATAGAGTATTTGATAAACTAGTATGCTTGTTTACTGCGAATATAACAAGGTTCTTAATATGTTCGTATTCATAATAGATACATAACCACCTAACACAGCAAACGCTAAGCGTTCCTACTGTGTTTTTTTGTACCCAAAAAAACTTCACTAAAATGTATATGGAAATTTTCATGGGAATTTACCGAAAGGAGGTGAGACTAATGCCTATAGTAACCCCTAAACCTTAAATGTACAGATAGACAAAGCTATCTATGATGATTTGATGCTTTATACAAAAATGATTAAGGAGCCTGATAAGGCACATATCATCAATAGCTTACTAGAGTATGCCTTGAAGAGGGATAAGGAATTTAAGGCATACAAGGCTGAAATTAAAAAGCAACTCAATAAAAAGCAAGAAGGGCAGGTGCAGAGTACTACTAATAATTCATCACAAAATCAGGAGCAGTTACAAAACCGAAAGGAGGCAGGTGAGGATGAGAGGGGTTCTTATGAAGATAAACCCACATAATTTCAGGCTGTTCAATATAACTGCAAGCCGTATTGTATTTATCCCTGTAGTTACGTTATTAATCTTAACTCTGCATCTCAAAATCACTCAGGAAGTTCTGTCACTTAGCTCATATCCTATAAAATTTCTTAGAAGGGAAGTCGATTTAATATCCCAATACCCTGATATATGGGAGAAAGTCAAAGTAGCATATAAAATTATATCTGCTTTAGGAATAGCAATGGCTGCGGATATTTCATATAGATTAACCTTTGGGAGATTTCTTAATAAGGTAAAGCCTAAAAATACAATTGAAGATGAGGAGGTCAGAACACCTAAGTACCCTTATGATACTGAAAAGCTACAGATGATTATTGGATTAAAGCATAAGAGATTCAAGATTGAAAAGGTTAAGACTCCAAAATGGGTAATTGTACCTGAGCTTGGAATGTATCAGAATTTTCTTATAACTGGAACAATAGGAACGGGAAAGACCGCTTCAGGAATGTATCCCTTCCTGAAGCAGGCAATGTTCTATAAGCACTACGATTCTTATCTTAAAGCAGGTATGTTAATACTAGACGTTAAGGGCAATTTCTATAGAAAGGTTGTAGACTTTGCAAAGGAGGCTAAAAGAGAGCAGGATATAATTATTATTGAGCTAAATGGTCAATATAAATATAATCCTATGCATAAGCTGAATTTAAAGCCACTTATTCTAGCAAACCGAGTCAAAACAGTATTGACCTTGTTTTCCCCAAAGGGTGCTACAGACGGGTATTGGCTAGATAAGGCAGAATTACTAATTGCAGAATGTATTAAGCTTAGTAGGTTATATAACAACAATTACGTTACCTTTACCGAGATTAATCGACTTGTTAATAATCGTTCCTATCTTGATGAAAAGCTTTCTATACTACTTGTGCAATATGAACAGGGGCAGATGACAGAACAGCAAGAGCTAGATTTTGAGACAAGCAGAGATTATTTTGAGAATGAATATACCTTCCTTTCAGAGAATACCCTATCAATTATTCAATCTGTTGTTACTTAAATGACTCAAACCTTCTATACTGATTTTGAGGTGCGTAAGACCTTCTGTCCTCCAGTTGATAAGCTGAATTTCCATGGGTTTAAGGATGTAGTTGACAAGGGTAAAATCGTTATACTGAAAATGAATAATGCTCAATATAAGAGTCTGGCAAAGACTATTGCAACATATATGAAGCTCAATTTCCAAAGTGAGGTTATGCAAAGACTGGTTCGTGAAGGTGCAAATCGTGAAAGACCGGTCTTTATGTTTTCTGATGAATATCAGGAGTTTGTCACTACCACTGATGCAGAATTCTATGCCCAAAGCAGAGAACCAAAGTGTGTTAGTGTTGTAGCTACTCAAACATATACCTCATTAATTACGTCATTAAAGGATCGAGATGCAGTAAGGGCTATTACACAAAATCTAGTCAATAAAATATGGCTTCGCACTGACGATTCCTTTACTGTTGAGGAGGCACAGAAACAGCTAGGACGTGATGATAAGGAAAAGGTATCAAGAGGCATTAGTGAAAGCTCGGGTGATGTTACTAAGAGTAAGATTTTAGGCACTCTTGTGTCGGATAAGGCTTCAGTATCAGAAAGCCTGAATGTTACTACAGTAAGAGAATTTATATTTGATTCAAAGGTCTTTACTCAGGTATTAAAGGTATTTACTGGAGTATGCTTTTTATCTGATGGTGCGGAGATTCTTGAGCCTTCAGTAGTCCATTTAATGCCGTATTACAGTGATACTATTTCCTTGGGAATACATGCCATAAAAGGTATTAGCGATAGCAGGAGTGATAGTATTATGGAAAGTAAGAGTATTGGTAGGAATATTAGTAGGGGTACTAAGGATAGGGATTGTGAGAAGAAAAATAATAATGTAACTCATGCCCATAGGGGCAATTTTTATATCAATAAGAACGGAGTGGATGATGAATATGAAAGCATTAATGACATTGAGAGAATCAGAAATGAAGAAAGCAGTAAGCTCAGAGCAAAGACAGAAGCTTTTAAGAACAAGAAGAGGGTTAATGAAAATAATACCAACAGAAGTTCAGATGAATGCAATAATCAAGCAAGCCATAATGAATCAGAAAATGAGTCAGATATTATGCCTGAAGTTAGAAACAAATATGAGGATATTAAGGACTTTGTTTGAGTCAAAGAAGCTTAGAAGAACTGTTCTACAAATAGTAGTGGTTATAATTATTATGATTATGACTAGCACTGTTTCATATGCTGCTGGTGATGCATTCACGAAGGGTGAACAGCTTATAAAAGATGTTTACGCATGGTTTTTAAAGGCTTCGACTGCTGCTGCTGGTGTAGGTGTGGGTACTGGAGCATTTATGAAAAAGTTCTCAAGAGGTAAACAGCAGATGGCTGAATTAGGAGGAAAGGTTCAGAAGGACTCTATAATCTCATGGGCTGCACTAAATGGTCTGGGACTCATTATAACTACAATTACCCCGTATATTTCTTGATAAAAACGCCAACGTCCTAATAAGAGTATATTGCGTTGTT
>QKEK01000206.1 GCA_003251775.1 Clostridia bacterium
ATTTAAGAGGTTCTGATTTAAGTGGTTCTAATTTAAGTTATTCTGATTATGGGAGTATTCAATGCCCAGAAGAAGGGGCTTTTATTGGTTTTAAAAAAGGGGCTAATAACACTCTTATTAAACTTTTAATTCCTGAAGATGCACAAAGATCAAGTGCAACATCAAGAAAATGTAGGTGTTCTAAAGCTAAAGTGTTATCTATAATAGATTTGCGTTCCAATACAGAACTGAATTCAACATATTCAAAACATGATAAAAATTTTGAATATACAGTGGGAAATGTTGTAGAAGTATCTAATTTTAATGAGAATAGATGGGATGAATGTACATCAGGAATACACTTCTTTATTACAAAACAAGAAGCATTAGATTATTAAGATTAAAGAGAGGCGCTATATGAGAAATGCAGATAGAAAACCAACTGAACAACTAGTAGATATTTATCTAGCTTTAAGACGTAAGAAAGACAACCCAGAATTACAGGATTTGTGTTTTAGGGAAGTGATAAATCATAGTGAAAAAGAGTCATTGAATAGACTTTTAGATAGAGTATCAAAGGAACAAGGTGTTTGGAGAATACATAAAACAATAAACAAACGAGATACACATAAAGCATTAAAATTATTGCAACATAGGATGATTGATAATTTTGAAACATGTGCTGTACGTTTAGAAAGTATATGGAAAACTTGTTTATTACAGAAGGAAAGTAAAGCTGAGAGAAATGTGTTACTAGATATTGATTCCTCTGTAGCTATGGGAATTGTTATGCTTATTATTAGTGATAACAATATAACATTTACTAAAAAACAAACCCCCAACGGACATCATGTAATCCTTCCTGAAGGAACAGATACAAGATTGTTTCAAAATATTCCAAATGTTACTTTGCAAAGAGATGGGTATATTTTTGTACAGCAGGTTTATGGGAGATTATTAAGTGAATAGATATATAACAAGAATAGAATTAGAAAATTTCCAAGGACATAAAAAATCATCTGTGGATTTTTCTACAGGAGTTAATTCTTTTGTGGGAGCTTCAGATGCAGGAAAATCAGCATGTGTTAAAGCTATAGAATGGGTTCATTCTAACAAGATATGTGGAGAAAGACCAACCACAAAACTTCACCATGATTCCATCAAGACCACCACCAAAGGTGGAAACATGAAATTAACTGGTGATACTATTGTGAGAATCTTCTTTAGTGATGGTCATATTATAGAAAAGATTAAAGGTAAAGACCAACTATATAATATTACATACCCAGATGGTAAAATACTTGACCCAAATGGTATGGGGCAAATAGTTCCTGATGAAATTAAAAAAATATTTAATTTTACAGATATTAACCATGCTGTACAATCAGAATCATTCTTTATATTGTTTGATTCTCCTTTAAGTATTGCTAAGAAGTTAAATGAGATAACAGACTTAACATTGGGAGATAAACTATTAACTCTTATTAAATCTGAAACAAGAGCTTTGAATTCTAAGAAAACATTACTAGAAGAAGATATTACTAGAATAACTAAAGATGTGGAACAATATAAAGACCTTCCTATTATGGAAGAAGAGTTAAATGAATTAGAGGATTTAGAAGAGCAGATTCATATATTAAAAAAGAATATAAAAGATATGGATGAATTGATTACTTCCTATAATAAATATGAGATGGAGTTACAAGAATACTTAAATATTACAGAACATAAGGATGCTTGTGATGAACTCATAGAAATAGCTAAAGAAGTAAAAGCTACTAAAGATAAATATATTGAACAAGATTCTTATCTTAAAGATATTATATTTTTATTGGAGCAAAAAACATTATTAGATAAATTATCTATACAAAAAGAAGAAATAGATAATTTAATACTTGACAAGAAAGCTATAGATGGTTTATACTCTAATATAGATGAGATGCAGATAGCTATAGATGAAATAGCTAAGTATCAGAATAGATTAGATGTGGATTTTAAACCTGAAGAATATAATAAAGATTTAGATGAGCTTATTCAGTTATGTAAAGAAACTGATAAGTTAAAAGGGATTCATACAGAATCTAAATCATTATTGGAAGAGTTTCTAATGTATTTTAATAAGAAGAAAAGTCTTGTTGAAGAATTAGATATATTAAAGAAAGAGTTAGGGGATGCTTTAAAAGATGAATGTCCTTTATGTGGGAGGAGTAATTGAAAATATATTTTAGTGCAGACTGGCATATATCTGCCACAGTTCCTGAAGCTATAAACTTAACAGAGGAAGAATTTCTTATTTATCAACTAAGTACTGTAAAGTATATAGCTGATATTGTTAAGGATGATTTACTAATAATAGCAGGAGATGTTACTGATGTAGCTCTCCCATCTAATTCTAGTAAATTGATAAATGGCTTATTAGATAATCTTCCTCCAAATGTAATAATTGCTTTTGGTAATCATGACCAGTTTGGTTTAGGAACTAAGGGGAGAGCTTTAAAGGAAGGAATATTTGGAGTTCTAGCTAGAAAATTACAATTTAAGGACACAGGTAAAACTCTCCTTGTTGATAACTATGCTTTACATTTTACTTCTTATGAAAAATTCAATACCTTGAAGCATGTAGAAAGAATACCTGATAAGATAAATATTGGTGTTGGGCATTTTATGTCTTTCCCAAAGGAAGTTCCTTTTTGGGGAGAAGGTAAAGGTGTAACCCATGAGCAAATGATAAAAGATTTCCCTGAGTATGATTTATTTGTTGTTGGGGATGTCCATGAACCTTTTTTAACTGATAGTAAGTATTTAAGCCCTGGGGCTATTACTCTTAGAACAGTTAATCAAAAGAACTTTCAACCGAAGTTTTGGTGTTTAGAAGATGGAAAGTTTTCATCAATAGATATTCCTGTAGACCATTCTATAATATCTTCTAAACACATAGATAGTAAGAATGAGAAGGATAGTAGATTTGAGGCATGGGCTAATAATACTAAAGAAGCTGTG
>QKEK01000107.1 GCA_003251775.1 Clostridia bacterium
CCAAACATGTTGCAAAGAAATGATATTGGAGGTATTGGAAATATGAATGAAATGAATAAAGCAATGTATCCTGCACAAGAGCCTATGTATGGTAAGAAAAAAGATATGTATTCACAAATGCCAGGCTATGATACTCAGCAAGCGGCATACCCTATGCAGACAATGCAACCCGATATGCAGCAAATGCAGAGTCAAATGCCAATGATGCAACAGGGAATGTACCCAATGCAACAGATGCCTGATATGTATGGTAACATGACAGATATGGGAATGGTGGCTGGTATGGGCACAATGGGGTCTGGTATGGATGTTGGAACAGGTATGGCTACAGGCATGGGAACAGGCATGCCTGGATGTGGTATGCAATCAACTCTCAATGATGTAATGTTTACCCCTGGCTTTTTAAGAACTCAGATTGGTCGTAAGGTCAAGGTAGAATTTCTTATTGGAACTAATATGATTTTAGATAGAGAAGGAACCTTGGTTTCTGTAGGTACCAGTTATATTATAATTCAAGAGACAGAGACAGATGACTATTTGCTATGTGATATGTATTCCATTAAATTCGTTAAGTTTTTCTATTAATATACTCTTGATTAAAATGAGTATTCCCATACCTTAGTTTTAAGGTCATTAGCATTACTGTATAGGCGGGAATACTCATTTCTTATATGGCGAATCTTATAGTGTATGATATAATGTTTTTTGCACGCTACTTTTGATAACAACAACAGCTAGGGTTCCTATTCTCCACCCTCAGCAGTCTCGAGGGAGTTAAAATCCTTGACTAATAGCATTGTGTTTTGATATGATGCTTTTGCCTTGTCCACATCCGAAGCATTATAATAGTTATAGGTGTCTTCTAATGTAAGTGGAAGGATTTTAAATTCATCCTTCCCATCAGCTTTATACTTGTCTACCCATGTAGGTATATGCTTGACAGCTTTAATAAAGGTTTTACCTGTTCCGTTTATAGCATCCTTCTCCAAATCAATCATAACCATTACCCCATCCTCGGCGTATAATCTTTCTTTGTGTTCAGGATTACCCTCTCTACGCATATTAGAAATAAAATTACTTAATGAGTATATTATATAGCAGTCCTTACCATTTGCATTATATATTTCGCTATTTTGTATAACATGAGGATGGTCACCCAGAATAATATCCACACCCCATTCACACATCTTATGTGCTAGTTGAACCTGAGCGTCTGAGGGGGACCTATGATATTCATCACCCCAGTGCATATAGGCAATTATAATGTCAGGATTATCTTCCTTTGCCTTAAGGATGTCAGCCTTTATTCTTGCTTCATCCAGCATATTTACCATATAGCTTCTCTCTTCATCATTTAAATACTTTAGATTACCATTACAAGCATATGTATAAGAAAGTACGCTTATTTTAAAGCCCTTAGCCTCTGTTGTCAGGAATCTAGTGGCATCCTTAGTTGCATTTGTTCCTACATGAAGCAAGCCGTTCTTTTCTATCTGCTCTATAGTTCTTAATAACCCTTTTTGTCGTCTGTCAAGACTGTGATTGTTTGAGGTAATCAAAATATCAAAGCCTGTATCCTTAATAGCATCAAAGATTTCATCTGGTGTATTAAAAAGAGGATAACCAGTGTACCTAGCCTCCTTTCCAGCGGCTGTCGACTCGAAATTTGCGATAGCGACATCCGCAGAACTAATATATGGCTTAACATACTCAAAAACCGGTATAAAATTGTAAGTATCAGCTTCTTCATTATATGCACTTTGAATGTTTGAGTCATGGAATAGTAAATCGCCTACTGCTATTAAGGAAAGACTGGGATTTATAATTGGAGTAGGTGTTGGTGAGGGGCTTGGTGTGTGTTCTGGTGAAGGTGTTTTTGTAATGGTTATAGCGGAGTTGCTTTGACTACCCTCAACAAAAACAGGACTAGTTTTATTTGCAGTTACACCATCATTGCTCCGACATGATGATATAGTTGTGGTAAGAAGTATTAGCATTAGTGTAGTAATAACCTTTGTAGCAATTGTATTAGCCTTTATGTACTTATATTTTTGCTTTGTATTTTTCATTCGTTTAAAGACCTCCCATTAGAATAGTGATAAAGGATATATACATATTGAGTTTTATATCATTTACCAATTACATTATATAATACAAAAAAAAGAAAGCAAGTAGTTATGTTTTTTAATTCTTTTCTAATTTGATTTTTCTAAAAAATATGTTAGAATATAAGTAACGCATGTAAAAAGCTGTTATATATCGAGGGATTTTCCTTTGATAGCATTAGATTATCACTATAGGAGGAAGGTTGAGAGAAAATTACCAATTAAAATGATTTAAACAAAAGAAGGTATAAATATATGATTTTCTTTCAACCAAGATTTGTGCATAAGGAAAGGAATGGACATAAGTATGATTAGAGAAAAAGGAGTTAGAATTATTTTGAAGGCAAGAAGCTTTTTTAGGTATACATCTCTTGCGTTGGTAATAGTAATTCCCCTACTCTCCTTTAACGTTGTTGCAAAAACACATGATGAAGGCGTTCAAAATGGGTTAAGCATATCTGAAAGTAAGGATGTTACAAGCGAAAAGGAGTCATTATTATCACGGGAGCTTAATGTACTTGTTAAACAAACCAGTGCATACAAAAATGCTGAAATGCAACTACAAAAGGCACAGGATTCATATGATAGGACTGTTGTATCCTCAAAGGGAATTGACCCCATCAAGACATATATAGGTAAGCATCCCATTACAGGTGACGAAATGTACTATTATTTTGACGATGATATTCGTGTCATGTTGACTATGCAGAAGGAATGTATGCCTGAGCAATCAAAGCTAATGCTGGATATAGCGAAAACGACTAAGCATATAACCGAAAAGTCACTTGTGTTTGGAGGCCGTGATTTGTACATGGGTCTTTATTCGTCCTATAGAAATAAAGAAATGAAGCAGAGAATGCTTGAGA
>QKEK01000270.1 GCA_003251775.1 Clostridia bacterium
GATTCAGAGACAGCTAATATATTAGTTAAAGGATTATTAGGATGATTAAATTTAAAGAAGAGTGTTTAAAAGAAAACACAGTGGTTCATTTAAGAACACAAGAACAGTATAATATATTCATAAAATGGTTAGATAGTATAAATGAGAGATTCTGGAATGGGGATAGTTATATGTCTAAAAATAATTGGGAATACTACAAACAAGATACTTGTTTATATCCTCATAAAGGTTTTTATGAAGAGGTATATTTATTCGAAGATGAAGGTTATAAAATCCTATCCTATGAAAAAGCTTTGTTAGAAGAACCTCTAAAATTAGAATCTAAAGAGTTTGAAATGGGGCTGTCTGTTAAACCTAATTTTAATTTGGAAGAAGAATCGCTACAATTTAATATAAGTTATAGAGGTATTATGGAAAAAAGTTTTACAGAATATATTTGTTTTAAAAATGATTGTGTTAGAAAAGCTTTAATAGGATTAGGTTGGACACCACCAAAGGAGAATAAATAAGGCTTAATGAAGAACTAAACAAAATAGATAAACATTTTGAGAAAATAACTAAAGAAGAATTAAGAGCTACTTTGTTAAAATTAGGTTTAGGTAGAATAAAATGTTGTTCTGAATATGAATATACACTATCCTATGAAGAAGCATTACAAAAAGATAATAGAATAATATCAAAAATTATTTTCTTTCCTCTGTATATTATTTTTAAATTATTTAAAAAATGGAGAGCATGGGATAAATGGGAAGAAGAAACATATAGAAAATGTAATAATGGTCAAGAAGATTATGATTTTGATTAAATAAGGAGTATAAATAAATGGCAGAGATGGGAGCACAAATAAGAACAGATGAAGGAAGAACTTCTGAAGATATAAAAAAGGATTTCTTTCAAACACCAAAAGAGTGTACAAGAGCTTTAATAGATTGGATAAAAGAATATGAGATGTTTACAGGTGAGATATTAGACCCTTGTTGTGGTAAAGGAGCTATATCAAATGAACTAATTAAAGCAGGATATGATGTAACAGCATATGATAAATACTTGGGTGCTAGTGGTATAGATTTTTATGATGAAGATAAACATTATGATACAATTATTATGAATGTTCCTTACTCACATAAATATCTATTCTTACAAAAAGCTTTTAAAGTTGCAGATAAGGTTATAACTATTCTCCCCAACCAGATAATAAATTACAACATGTTTTTTAGAGATTACATGAATACACCAACATTTGTAGGTAAAATATTATTAACACCCAAGATATTTATGAGTGAAAACCCAGAATTAAAAAAGGGAGGGGCTTCTAGTTATTCTTGGTTTATGTGGGACAGTAAGCATAATAATGAAGGTGTATCAAAAGAATGGTATAGGAATTTACTAGATTTTACTAAGGAGTAAATAATTTGGAACTAAATGACATAATAGACGACACCACAGCAATATCAGACATAAGCTCTGAGAGAAGGTTTTGTATTTTAGCTATTACAAGCACACCCTTCCTAAGAGCTGCATATAATTTGTTCTCAGATGTAACTCTCTTTGATTCATCATTTGTAAGAACAACCTTAACATGGGCTTTAAAGTATTACAATAAATACAATATAGCTATAAATAAGCATATTATAGGTGTATATGACCAAGAGAAGAATAAATTATCTGAAATACAGTCAAGAGAGATAGTAGAATTCCTACAATCACTATCTGAAGAGTTTGAACAAAGTCCTCTTCAGAATGTAAAAGGTGATGTAGATTTCCTTGTTAATTATTTAAAGGTACAACAGATAAAGAGACTACAAAAGAAACTAGATAAGTTTATGCTTACAGGTAAGGTCTTAGAATCAGAAGCTGAGATAGCTTCTTTTAATACTGTAAAAATTGCTAAATCTGAAGCTAGAGAAATTACAGAGAACTTTGACAGATATAATGAAGAACAAGCTGACCCTGATTATCTATTTACAATGGAGGGGGCTTATGGGGAAATGTTTGGAAAAGTTAAACGTGGACATATTACAATGGTTGCTGCAGAAGCTAAGGTAGGTAAATCAAGAAGTATGGTTAAGTTAGCTTCTACAGCTTTAAAAAATGGATTCAATGTCTTTGTTGTGAACTTGGAGATGAGACAGCATGAGATGGAGCAACTTATAGACCAAGAGGTATTAAAGATAACCCATAAAGCAGGTACAGCAGTTATTCCATACTTTGTAAAGAATGGAGAGAAGTTTGATATTAAATTTATGAAGAAGGAATATAAAGGAGCTACCAAAGAGGACTTTAAAAATCATTGGAAAGCTGAAAAACTATTCAATCCTCATGCACAGATAATAACAAGAACATTTCCTCAAAAAACTGCAATGGTGTCTGATATAAAAGCAGAGTTAGAAATATTGAGAGACACACATAATTTTGTTCCTGATGTTATTATTGTAGACTATGCTGATTTATTGGGAGTAGAACTAGAAGATAGGTTTAAAGATGTTAAATATCAGATAATGGGTTCTAGGAGAAAGTTAAAGCAATTAGCACAAGAAATGAATGTTCATGTTCATACAGCATCTCAGGCTCACTCAGGTGGTAATGATGTTAAAGGAGATAAAGATAAGCTCTCAGATGTAGATGTTCTTATTGGATTAAATTATGAGACTGCCCAACATAAAGAGATGGGTGTTCTTCATGCTACGTGTGTTGTTAATAGGCATGTATACTTTAATTTAAAAGATAGAGTTATTATATTGACTAATTATGGGATAGGGCAGTCAATGCTAGATTCTATATGGGAAAAAGATTTAGGAGCTGTAAATAAAGAGGGTCTAGGTGATAACTTTTCTCTATTCAAAGAGGATAGAGAAGAAGCTGTGGATTATGATGATTTTTCAGATTATTTTTAATAAGTATCTTGACAAACTCTTAGTTATCTGTTAGTATGTTACTATAACGATTGAAGGAGTAACAGA
>QKEK01000286.1 GCA_003251775.1 Clostridia bacterium
GATCTATAGGAAGAAGTGATTTCATTGGAGGAGATCACAATCAGCTTATAAACTCTATAAAAACCTCTTTGATGGTACTTAAGGATGAATATAAGGTTTTCCCTGGACATGGTGAGAGTTCTACTATAGGATATGAGAGAAAGTACAATCCATTCCTTAAATAAACTAAATTGTTATGTCTAGAATAATTTATAAAAATACATTAACACAATTTACTCTAAATAAGCTTTTTGAAAGGTTGTTGTCAATGCTACACATTTTTTTGTGCGGACATAATTATGAATATGAAATAACAGATATTGTTAAGCTTTTTTATAATGATAAGAATATTGTATTCATATCAGATGAGCCTTCTTCAATTCAGGGTCTTTTTTTATTAAGTCAAGTAAAAGCTTGCAATTACATTGAAACTAAGCTTTACGATAATGGTATTTGTATAGGTCAGAATAAGGAAATATGCTTTGAAGAGCAAATTAAAGATAAAAAGCAACTTAAAAAGGCAATAAAGAAGAGCGTTTATAGTGTTCTATCTGCTTATAATAATAAAAAGCTTCCATGGGGTATATTGACAGGTATAAGACCAGCAAAGCTTGTACACGAGTTGTTAGATAAAGGAAAGAGTAAAGATGAGATATTTAACATTTTAAAAGAGGATTATTTTATATCTGATAAAAAATTTGAATTGGTATATGCAGTTGCACAAAGAGAAAGGGGAGTTATGCAAGGCACTGACGGTGATATGGTAAGCATATATATAGCGATACCATTTTGTATAACCAGATGTATCTACTGTTCATTTTCCTCATACCTAATTGATAAATATGCTAGCTTGGTTAATACATATATTAATGCTTTAATAAAAGAGATTGACTATGTTTCAGAATATCTTCGTTCAAAGCGTATTATGATACAAAGTCTTTATGTTGGAGGTGGAACCCCTAGCTCACTAAATTCAAATCAGTTGGATAAGCTACTTTCCTATATTCAGCAAAGCTTTGATTTAAGCTATATTAAGGAATTCACCTTTGAAGCAGGAAGGCCTGATACCATTGATGAAGAAAAGCTAAGCATAATAAAGAAGCATATGGTTTCAAGGATAAGTATTAATCCGCAGACAATGAATAATAACACGCTTAAACTAATTGGCAGAAAACATACTGCAGATGATATCATAGAAAAGTTCTTACTTGCAAGGTCCGCTGGCTTTGATAATATTAATATGGATTTAATTGCAGGTCTTCCAAAAGAGAATATTACAATGTTTAAAGAGACATTGAAGCAAATAGAGGCTTTATGCCCTGAAAGCGTTACAGTACATACCTTGTCCATTAAAAGAGCCTCGTTGTTGATGGAGAGTAAGAGTCATTTTTTCTTATCCGGCGAAGATATGATAAACGAAATGATGGATACTGCATATGATAGGCTTAATGCAATGAAATTGTATCCATATTATTTATACAGACAAAAAAATATCCTAGGAAACCTTGAAAATATCGGATTTGCTAAGGAGGGATATGATAGTATATATAATATTCAGATTATGGAGGAACGGCAGAGCATACTAGCTTTAGGAGCGGGAGCTACAACAAAGCTAGTATATCCTGAGGAGAATAGAATAGAGAGAGTATTTAATGTAAAAAGTCCAGAGGAGTACATCTCAAGAATAGATGAAATGATAGATAGAAAAAGGAAGCTTATGTTTTAGACAAAAAGATTTGCAAGGCATAAATACGTAACAACTAAAAAAGCTTTGCAAGAGAAGTGCTTGACTCTTGCAAAAAATAGTGTTAATATTTTTTTAAATAATTAAATTGGTGGTGCTACAATGTTTGATAATACATACTTTAAAATCAATGAAGAAAATCATCTTGAAATAAGTGGTTGCGATACAGTGGAATTGACAAAGAAATATGGAACCCCTTTATATGTTATGGACGAAAACATAATAAGAGAAAATTGTCGAATATATAAAACAGCCATGGACAAGTATTACGGAGGAAGAGGTCTGGTTCTTTTTGCTAGTAAGGCAATATGCACGATGGCTACCTGTAAAATTGCAGAACAGGAAGGATTGGGATTGGATGTAGTTTCAGGTGGAGAGCTTTATACCGCAATTAAGGCTGGCTTCCCCATGGAGAAAGTATATTTTCATGGTAATAACAAAACAATAGATGAAATAGAATTGGCAGTTGAATGTGGTATTGGTAGGTTTGTAGTTGATAATAAATCCGAGCTAGACAATATTAATAAAATAGCAAAGCAAAAGGGGAAAATAGTTAAGGTTTCCTTCAGAATAAAGCCAGGAATTGATGCCCATACTCATGACTTTATTAGAACTGGGCAAATTGATTCAAAATTTGGTGTTGCTCTTGAAAATGGCGAGGCACATGAAATTGTTAAGTACGCTACTGAGTTAGATTGCATAGAGGTTGCAGGCATACATTGTCATATTGGTTCACAGATTTTTGACTTAGAGCCTTTCAAACTTGCAGCCAGAGTAATGCTGGAGTTTATTGCTGATGTGAAGGAGAAGTTTAATCTTAGTATAAAGGAACTGAACTTAGGCGGTGGCTTCGGAATTAAGTATACTAATAATGATGATCCTATAGAATATGATAGCTATATTGAATCAGTATCTAAGGTAGTCGAAAGTGTGTGTAGAGAGAAAGGGATGGAACAGCCTTTTATGTTAATGGAGCCAGGGCGTTCTATAGTTGGCCCAGCAGGCATTACGCTATACACGGTGGGGAATGTTAAGGATATTAAGTCTATCAGAAAGTATATCTCTGTAGATGGTGGTATGTGTGACAATCCTAGATATGCACTATACCAATCTAAATACGATATGACTCTTGCAAACAGGGCAAATGAAAGCAAAACAGAAACTGTAACTATAGCAGGAAAATGCTGTGAATCCGGTGATTTGCTAGCGAAGGATATAGAAAT
>QKEK01000047.1 GCA_003251775.1 Clostridia bacterium
AAAGGAGAGGGTATAAAATGGAGAAAATTATAGCAACAGTGCTAGGTATAGTAATAGTTTTAGGGTTAATATCATACGCAATTCTTGGACAAGCGGCTGGAATAAGGGATTTGGGCGACAATGCAAAATTAGAGCAGAAAAAGATTAGTCTAATGATTAAGGACGCAAACATAGTAACAGGGGGAACAGTTTTAGATTATGTTAATCAAGGTGGAAGTGGCTTAAATATTTACATATATCAATCAAATAACACGACTGAAATTCAGCCTGCTAATGTAATTGAGTCTGCAATATTTAAGATGAGGAAAACATATAACCCAAGCGGCGAGGTTACTGCCATTACCTTTACTCAGGTAGATTTGGATTAAAGCCTTTTGAGTTGTTTACATTCAAAACAACTCAAAATAGCGTATAAATATTCAACGACGCAGTATGCTTGATTAAAGCTTAATTTCAATAAATTGGCTAAAGTTAATTCAAATACTTAACTTTGACAGTAGAACCAATTTTAGCTAAAGCAAGGGGGTTATTTTGTGGCAGGAAAAATTGTTAGCACAATTATAACATTGTCAATTACCACAATGCTTATGCTCTTAATTATCAGCTATTTTTTATATAAAAGTGTTCATCAGAATATAGACAGAATAAATTATGCCACTGTAGAGGTAATATGTACAAAAGGTGAGGTTAATAAGGAGCTTGTATCGTGGTTGATAGAAGAGGCATTTAGATATGGAGATTATAATATCATTTTCAAAGTGGAAAAACAGCTTGAAGGCGGTTATTTTGACACCAGCTACTATAGATACAACAGAAGCAGTGTAGATGACTTAAGAAAAGACAGCTTCAGCTTTGATACAGTCAACCTAGTAATAGGAGACCGTATAGGCATCTTTCTTGAGGATAATAACAGTTCCCTATTTCAACGGCTTATCTCATTGCCTATTGCCGCATGGGGAAGAAAAGAGATTGATTTAGCAATTAAATCATATAAAACAGGAATTGTTGCTAAGAATGGGCTGTAGAATAACTAGAAAGCTTATAATATATTTTTATTACGTCCAGAAAAGGTTAAAAAGCTTGACTTAGGACATAAGAAGGGGAGAGTTATGAGTCAGATTATGGTGGCTGTTCTTTTAATTTTTTTGATACTTATATTGTTTGTTCCTATGAATATCCTCGTTCAAACAGACATGGAAAGAGAGGGGATTAAAGAGGCTTTAAACCTAGCTGTTAAGACCTTGCCTAACAATGTTTATGTGAGCTATATAAGTTCTCAGGAGTTATCTGAAGGAGACTTGATAAGCAATACAAAGCTTGATAAAACGAGACTATTACAAGAGTTTTCGGAGATCTTTAATAATAATACCACTACTAAGAATAAACCAATAAAGGTTTTGGTTTATTTTGATCGATTTGAAATAGCTGACTCTGAGAATAGGTGGAGCACACCATTCTTTTTTACTTATATTTGTAATAATACATTGTATTATTTAAGTAGCAAAGAGAGCACAGCGTACTACTATGATATAGAAGATAATAAGCAAATAGCTAATTTAGAGGCTATATATTTGACTGAAGCACAAAAAAATCAGATAATTATAAATAAAATTAATAGTATAGTGTCTCAGTGTTTAAAGGCTGAATTTGATATATCCTTTGCTGGTGGCATTGGGTCAGGTAGCAAAAATGATTATATATGTAATAAGCTTTTTAATGTTCTAGATAATATTACTTTTTTTGCCGTATACATAGGAAAAAGCAACCTTGATATATGGAGTGATAGACTAAGCTTTCATAACTATTGTGTCTCAGGCTTTACGCTAGAAGATATGCCTTGACTAGATATGCCTTGACTAGATACGTTTAATTGCATATTAACTCCCCCATGCCGAGGGCACAAATAACGCCTGTAAGCGGTTCCCCACCCATTCGGTTGGCGATTAATCAAGCTTTAAATTAATTTTTTATCAAAAATGAAGCTTGATTAACGCTTACATATAAATACGGTTAAAGAATAGCTTGTTTTTAAGCAGAAATCCAACAAAATTTTTGCCAAATAGGTTCATTAATACTTGAATTATATTTTCATTATGTTATCATTATTTATGAACATATTGCGTATCATTGATCATATAGAAGGGGATGTGATTTTTTGGGCTTAGGGCAGGATATAGGAATTGACTTGGGAACCGCCACAGTGCTAGTTTATATAAAGGGTAAGGGCATCGTTTTAAGAGAGCCTTCTGTAGTGGCAATCGATAAAAATACAAATAAAATGCTAGCTGTTGGTGAGGAAGCAAGAAAGATGCTTGGAAGAACACCTGGGAATATCGTTGCTATAAGACCTCTTAGAGAGGGAGTTATTTCTGATTATGATGTTACTGAGAGAATGCTAAAGTATTTTATAAATAAGGTGTCTCCTTCAAGATTCAGACTGTTTAGACCAAGAATAATGGTATGTGTTCCAAGTGGGGTAACAGAGGTAGAGAAGAGAGCTGTAGAGGATGCTGCAATGCAAGCCGGAGCAAGAAAGACCTATCTTATAGAAGAGCCTATAGCCGCTGCAATTGGTGCTGGTATTGATATATCTAAAGCCTGTGGAAGCATGGTTGTTGACATTGGTGGAGGAACAACAGATATCGCAGTTATTTCGCTTGGTGGATCAGTTGTAAGTACCTCTATAAAGGTAGCTGGAGACAAATTTGACGAGGCTATTGTTAGATATATGAGAAAGAAGCATAATGTTATGATTGGTGAGAGAACCGCTGAGGAGCTTAAGATTAATATTGGTACAGTATATCCAAGAACTAAAGAGGTCTCTATGGAAATCAGGGGAAGAAATTTGGTATCTGGGCTTCCAAAGACCATAAGTGTAACCTCTACCGAGATTATGGAGGCACTTGAAGAGCCTACTGCCAGTATTGTAGAGGC
>QKEK01000053.1 GCA_003251775.1 Clostridia bacterium
AATAATAGGGAGGTTCATCATTTAGTGAAACAGTGAATCTCCCAATTTAATCAGTATTACTAAGGGTTATAAGACCTCTACCATTTTTATAGTATAGAAAACTTAAGTTACTAATTTAAAAATCAACTTACATTCTTCTTATATCTATTTAGGTACATGCAAACATTCATAGCAATAGAGAAAGCTATTAGAATTACTAAGGTAATAATATAAAGCTCTGGTTTATTTTGTTTAAATCCTTCTATAGGTATTGCCAAAATAACCATTAAGGGAAAGCCAATAAAGATAGCAAACCCACTCCCAAGCACTAAATGCTCTGGTACATCGGTTTTTGAATAGGGATCTATTTCTTTAAGCAAAGCAATACCAGTTGTAATAGTGCCAGTCCACATACCATATAGAGCAATAATATGCTCAACTACATCCTCTTTGTAAACCCAATTACACATAAAATAAACGTACACCATTGTAAATAATCCACCTATTGTAGTTAGTATTAATACTGGTATCATGTACTCCTTTAACGCATAAAAGGATATTGCTGATATTGACGCTGTTATCATAAAATCAAATGAAGCAGTAGATATTCGTTGCAATAGATAGTTATCTGCAAAATTGATCTTTATAATCCCCTTATCCCTTGCGGTGTCCAAAAATTTTCTTACGACTAATGCTATTACTGTTCCAAGCATAAAATGAAATCCCCACATCATATTTGCTACAGTCTCTCCAAAACTACCCATATTAATCAGCAAACCTTCTATACCTCTAGTCATAAGATAAGTTATAAGATAAATACTTCCAATAAGAAGTAGCTGAATTGATAAATTGTCAATGTGTATTGTTTTAGGCACAGTAGAGGTATGCTCTAGCTCCTTATCAATTTCAACCTCTTTCACCTCAGAAATCTTATATATTTTCGTATCACTATACTTACGCTTAACTAAAAAATTCAAAAAGGGGACGCCACCTAATAATGCCCATAAAAACCCTATCGTTGCTATTGACAAACCAATATTTCCTGCATACGGTATAGCCTGCACACTTGTTCCTGGTTGCATTATTCTCTCCCATTGCTGACCTATTGACAAAGCATTTCCTGGCCCTTGTGTAAAACCTAGCGGAAGAAACAAACCAAAACATGGGAAAATATTTGTAAAAAAATACTTTGCTAGAAAAAGTGATATCAGAAAACCCATTATTCCCTGTACCATATATGTATTAACTATAAAAAATCCAGTATTCACAATATCCTTATTTCTTTTGCTACGCCTATCCTTTAGGGCTAGGGCAATAAAACCTACTGCCATCAAATGATAAACAATTTCACCAAGCGTACTTTGTATCTTTAGTAGCTCTTCCTTGTTTATGATATTCAACAAATAATGTCCTATTATAAGAATACCTAAGCCAATAAATCCAGCCATCATTGCAGTAGGCATTAAATGCTTTTGGAATAACCTGAAGTTAAGCTTAAGTAGCATTGATAACCCTAGAACTGCAGCCATAAATAGAATAATTAGTATCAAATCCCAGCTTTGTGTCATTTCAGTATCTCTCCCTTCAAAATATTTATTGCTAAAGACCATTTATAAACTGAAACGTTCTTACTTTTAAATTTAACATGATAATATTTGTCTTCAAAAATGAATTCCAATATACTGTTAGAGGATATATTCACACCCGACATACCATGAACTGTTATATGTGCATTTATATTGGTCTCTGCATTTTCATAGGGATATAGAAAGCAATCAGATATCCTGTTAATATTGTTTTTCTGGGTAGAACACTTAATTACAACCCTATCTTTATATAGTGCTAATTCATTAAATTTTACTATTTTCTTCATCCTCCCATTTCTATTTTCTTGCATTAGTACACCCTCAAAATCAGTAAAAATTGCCTCTCCTTCAATACTTCTTATAAGTGACTCCACATACTCCTTCTGCCAGTTATTCCAAACATAAAGCTCACTAAATAAAAATCCCCTGTTTCCACTGATAATCAATCTTCCATACATATCATATATAGCTGTTGCATTACAAGCATTACATGTAATACTATGCCCTTCAGATTTTAAACTTCCAATACTATTACAAGTAGGACATATAAATAGCATAAGCTCAAGCTGCTCTGCTCTGGACTTGCCATCAAATCTAACCATTTTTGTTTTCTGATACTCGATTTCAGAGAAATTGAGACTATTACACACGTCACTATATATTTCTTCAATTGATTTAGCTTCTATTTCACTAACTTCCAAGCCCAATTTTAAAGAAATCTCAACTCTTCCTTTTTTGTTAAATCGAGACCATCTAGGATTGCTTAAATACCCACCCTTAATAACACAAAACACTACTGGCATTTTAAGCATTTTGATTAGCTTTGCTGTTGAAAAGATAATTTTAGAGGTTTCTCCATCCCAGTTCCTTCTTCCTTCTGGGAATATACCGATTACTGCGTTATTCCTTTTTAAATTAAGAATCCTTTTCACTGTACTTCGATCTGCTATAAACTTCTTCTTTGGTATATACTCAAACCAATTTAGAGCTGCTCCAAGGAGAGGCTTTCTAAAAACATTTGCATTAACAATGTATTTAATATGCTTTTTTACAAACAACTGAATGTAAAAAGGGTCATAATTACTCACATGATTTGCCAATATAATGTAATCACCCTTCAAATTAGTTGTGTCATTTTGCTCAAGCAATACCTTATGACTCTTTTCCAGATAATATCAGATAATATCCATATGTTTTTTTGTAGATTACTAATAATAAGCTTATTACACTTTGTTTCAGAAAAAAGCACCCCTACTAAATATATCACAAATCTAACACTAAATAAACTGGATTTGGTTAAAATTATGTTAAAGCATAATAACTAAGGTACTATTAATACCTCAACTTTTCTAACAAAGCTTTTAAGCTCTTATGTGAAAACTTGCTACATAAACCAATAAGTTCTAAGTATTTTTCAGAAAACAACCTAATCATTTGACAAAACTACTAACATTGCTCCTTCTTTTATACTAATTTCTGCATATTCATCGATGAATTCATTACTAATCCCATAACTACTATACATTATCATATCCTTATTATCTAATTGATACTTAAGTCCATTTGTAGTGACACCTTTAACCTTTTCAGTTATGGGTATTAATGATATTTTATTATGTAGAGTCCTTTTGAGCTTTATTGTATCGGTCAAAACATATATAACGTTATTCTCATTCACCATGATTATTTCAACACCATTTTGTGAGAATTTTCTAAGGAGCAAAATATTACATAATGTATGATCCAGCCTACTACCTTGAGCACCAAGCAAATAGACTGTTTTTGCTCCTCTTTTTATTGCTTCTTCAATAGCTAGCTCTGAGTCAGTAGCATCCTTTTCAGACGGAAATTTTAGTATCTCCCTGTCTAATTCTTTATATGCTTTCAAAATATCCTTATCTATTGAATCAAAGTCCCCTATCAAAAGATCAGGCTGACACCCTGTACCCTCTAAATACTGCACACCTCTATCTGCACAAATAATACAGTCAGCCTGCTTTAAATAGAATTGATAGTAATTTATATCTATTATTGTCCCTCCACAAATAACTACAGCCTTCATATTCCTCCATAAAACAAATTATATAGAACCTTTTGCATTATTAATACACTCATATACTCATTTTCATATACACTCATTTACTTATTCACTTATTCACTTATTCACTCATATATAAGCATTTTCTCTCATTTTATCGATAAAGCCCCTGCTATCTTCAGCCGCAAAAAAAGCCGAGCCTGAAACAATAACATTAGCCCCTGCTTTTGTGACATCGCCAATATTATTTGTATCAATTCCACCATCTACCTCAATTTCAGTAGCATATCCTGAATCGTGTATTGCTTGCTTTAATAATCTGATTTTCTTTTCAACTGCTTTAATATATTTCTGACCACCAAACCCAGGGTTAACTGTCATTAATAATACCATATCTAAGTCTGCTAATACATAATCCAATACCTCAAGGGGTGTTGCTGGATTCAGCGAAACACCCACCTTTACACCAAGCTCTTTTATCTGGTGAACAATTCTATGTAAATGAGTGCATGCTTCTGAATGAACAGTAATTATGTCAGCTCCAGCATCAACAAACGCTTCTAAATACTGCTCTGGCTTTTTTATCATTAAGTGGACATCAAAAATCATATCCGTTGTCTTTCTGATTGCTTTAACAACAGGAGGTCCAAACGTGATATTGGGCACAAAATGCCCATCCATAACATCAATATGAACATAATCTGCACCAGCGTTCTCTATTCTTTTTACCTCATCTCCAAGTCGTGAAAAGTCTGCTGACAATATCGATGGTGCTAGCTTTAATTTTAACTCATTCTCTCTTTTCATATACGCCTCCGATTTACTTTATTGAGCATACTGGATTATTGTATACTTATACACTTTTTCTTTCAACGATAACGGTTCTTATACTCGCTTTCAAGTGTTTTGTACAAATTAATGTATCTATTATATCGACCTGTGGATATTTCACCACTATCTACTGCATTTTTGACAATACATCCAGGCTCACTTATGTGACTACACCCATTAAATCTACATTCACCAATATACTTGTTAAATTCAGGATAATGCTTTTCCAGCTCAGAATGGTGTAAATCATCTAATTCGAAAGAGCTGAAGCCTGGAGAATCAACTACATATCCTCCATCCTCTAATTCAATAAGCTGAGCATGACGTGTTGTATGCTTTCCTCTTTTTATCTTATCACTTATATCCCCTGTCTCCATTATCCATTCATTAAATATATTATTTAGTATTGTAGACTTCCCAACCCCTGATTGTCCTGCAAAAACCGTTATATTTCCCTTCAAATGATTACGAAGTTCATTAAGACCTACTCTTTGCTTAGCACTAATACATAAGATTTCATAACCAGTAGCCATGTACTCCTTACTAAACATTTCTGAGGCTTCTATATCGTCAAGCTCTATCTTATTCAAGCAAACAATAGGCTTAATACCTCTTTTTTGTGCACTAATAATAAGCTTATCTACCAGCATCAAATCAGGTTCTGGATGCTTAAGTGCTGTAATAATAGCAATCTGATTAACATTAGCTACAGCAGGTCGTTTTAGCTCAGATAACCTAGGCTCTATCTGCTCTATGTTTCCTATAAGCTTTTCTGTATCAACTACTTGAATCTGAACCCTATCTCCTGGCAGGGGTTTATCTCCATGCCTTCTAAAAATCCCCTTTGCCTTACATTCATATATTTCAGATTCTATCTTTACATAATAGAATCCCCCTATACCTTTTATTATTACTCCACTTAGCACTTATTCTCCCTCCGAGTTACCTGACTGTTGATGTATAAATTTCTATCCCATCAAGAATAACCCTTATAGTGTTACTACCGCCCTCGGGCACAGGAATTGGCACCGCTTTAGGAAAATCTGATTTCTTAATAAATTGATTAACTAATATCGTACTTGTATCAGTATCAGATGGTCGATGC
>QKEK01000325.1 GCA_003251775.1 Clostridia bacterium
CAGATAGTACCGCTGATACACTGAAGGGGATTAATGAAGTTAAATATAATACCTTTAGTGAAGCATTAGAGGGCATTAGACGAAATCTAGAAACAGGAATACTTTTACCAATTGGTCAGGCAATACTGCCGATATTAAATCAGCTTGCAGAATGGCTAAATAATCACATGCCTGAGATAAAAGCTATAATACAAACAACCTTTGATAGTATCGGAAAAGTGTTTAATTTCTTTGGAAATGAGATAATGCCAATTGTACTTGATGTATTTGAATATTTAGAGGATACTATTTTACCACCGTTAATTAGCATCTTTCAATACATCACCAATGAAATTGTTCCTAAGCTAGCCGAATCCTTTAATAAATGGATTCCACCCATAAAGGATATTATCAGTGGCTTATGGGAGTTAATTAAAATCGTAATGGAGAGAGTAAAGGCTAGCGTTGAGATAATATTGCCATATATAAAAAGTGTTTTTACATATGTGTTTGATTCAATAAGAAACATAATAAATGTATTTATTGGTGCTTTAAAGGGGTTAATTGATTTTGTAGTGGGTGTACTAACTGGTGATTGGGAACGGGCGTGGAGCGGAATAAAAAAGATATTCTCTAGCATTTGGGAGGGTATGAAAGTAAGTGTCAAGAATGCAATTGATTTTATTAAAAATATTATAGGAAATGTTATAGGGGTTATCGGGAAAGCCTTAGATAAAATTAATATTTTTAATAGCAAGAAGGTAAAGGATAAAACAGTAGAGGTCAGTGCCAGTGTAGGAGAATTGCCCAGCTATGATATAGGAACACCCTTTGTACCCAATGATGGTTTAGCCTTTATTCATAAGGGTGAGGCAATTATCCCTGCAAAATACAATCCATATAATATGGGTAGTAATGCGGTACTAGGTACAACAAATAATATCAACGTTAATATTTCATTAGAAGGAGCAAGCTTTAAGAATAGAGATGATATTGATTATTTATCTGAGCAGCTACAATTTAAGCTAAATCAGAGTTTAAGGGGGGTGGGAGTACGTGGCTGAGATATATTTTAGGGATAATAATGATATAACCTATACCGACACAGACTTAAAAATGCTTCTTCTTGATTACTTTGTACAAGACTTTCCAGAGCAGGTTTTAATTCAGGATGAAATACCCTATAGCAATATCAAGGTTACCTATGGCAGAAAAATAGGGAAAAGAACCATTACCATAACCTTTATGTTTGATGTGAATACTATATCAGATCTAAATCAGCAAATTACAGTATTCGAAGCAATGATTAATACTAAGCTTATTATTGGCTTCATAGACCATGGCTTTGAGTATGAGTGTAATTATATTGGGGAAGTAAAACAGGAGGATATAAAAAAACACCTTAAAAAATATACCTTCACATTTGAAACAACATCACCGGCTAGAACCGCTATTACATAGGTATAAACAATATGATTAAAATATATCATGCAAGTGAAATAAGCTTCAATAGTACAGAAATAGCTGATATTGAGGTGCTAGCTGCAAGCTCAAAAAAGAAAATTAACGGACTATACACATTAACCTTTGAAGCACCTATACATTACGCAGAAGCTATACAAAAGGATAGAATTATTGAGGCTGATAGCCAGTATTATAGAATCCAGAGAATACAAAAAAGCGGTAAGTGGAGAGAGACCTTAAATATCTATTGTGAAAGCCTGTTTCAGGTGGATATGCTAGATGCCTTTGCTGTATCCTTTATCTATAGCGAAAAATCAGCACAGGAAATGCTGACGCAGTTAGTTGAAAACACTATGTTTATAGTAACATCTTGTGATGAACTTGGTACTAATGAGATTGCTGCTACCTATAAGAATAAGGCGGAGCTTCTAAATGAGCTATTAGAAATATATCAAGGTGAGCTTCAAATAGATGGGCTCAGTATCTCAATAAAGGGTGCTATTGGAGAAAACAGAGGTGTTCAGATTAAGAAGGGAAAGAATCTCAAAGGAATAGAAGCAACCGAAGACATATCAAATGTAATCACAAGGTTATATTATTCAAATAAAACAGGAAACCTTGGAGGAACCTTAGACAGCCAGTACATTAACAGCTATGCTAATCCAAAATGCCAGTATGCAGAGCTGGATGCAGAAACAAAGAGCCAGCTAGATGCTTTAGCACTTGCATACTTAAAATTAAATGAAGTACCAAAGGTTAATTACAAAATTGACTTTGCAGATTTATATTACACAGAGGAGTATTTTGAGGTAAAGGAATTAGAAAAGGTAGAGCTTGGAGATATAATTACTATTATACACGATAGCTTTAACATAAACATTCAAGTAAGAATACTGGAAATAGAAAGGGATATAACAACCAGAAAAAATACAAGGGTGGTTTTGGGCAATTATAGAGATAATTTTCTTGATTATCAGGTAGCTTTAAACACAACAAAGCAGATTGTAGACTATGCCTTTAAGAAAAGAAGACTCAATGCAGCTACCTTAAAAGGCTTGAGAATAATTAATGAGAATACAGAGCAAATCTCTATGGAGGTTACTGAGGAAGGAATTGTTAAAATACCAGGTGATGCTATTGTATCAGGGACACTAGATGCAAATCAGGTAAATATCATTAACTTCACCGCAGATACAGGAGATATATATTATGTAATAGCAGATAATGCAAAGGTAACAAGGCTGACTGTAAATGAGCTATTAACCATGATGCTTGAATATGAGGACGATGAGGTTAATTTTGTTCATATTCATGAAGAATATGCCCAGTGGAAAACAGGTGTAAGAAAATACTATGAGAACGGACTACCTTATCCAGATATACAATTAACCGACTCTGAAAATAATCGGCTGTACTGGGTGAGCTCTGAGCATAAAGCTATGACCACAAAAGCGATAGATTCACAAGGGAATCCATTAGAGCCAGTAATGATTCATCAGTATGATATTCATGTCAAAATGGAAATGAAGTTTGAACAAAAGGGTGTGTATAAGGTACCCATGATTATAATGGGGACTGGAACTGGCGTTGATAAGAATGGTAAAGCATATATTTACAAGGATGAAAATGAGTATATTACTGAATACTTCTCTACTTCAGATGGAAGCAGTAGAAAAATATCAATGAATGACTCTGGGATATGCTTTACTGCACAAAATGGAAGCGTATCTGGAGCTTCAGAGTCATTAGCGTATGTAAAAAACAGCATTGAATTAAATATAGCATCAGCTCCAGAGGAAATAAGCTTATCTATAGAGCTAGGTAATGATAGCCATGTGTATGTTAGTTTGATAATAACAGGCACGGTTACAGCACCTGATGTACTTAATGTAAATCTGAAGGCTGGCAGTCAAAGTATTTATGTAGCAAAGTATCAAGTGATAACTGGAGTTAATACAATCAGCTTTTCCTATCCAATAACGCAAATGCAAAAGGGAACACAATATATCTCAATAGAACTATCCTTAAACACGGCAATCTTTACAGTTCAACCAGAGCAGCTAGTCCTTTGGTTAAGAGCAGATGGGTTATTAAGTGGCGTATCTCCAATTTATCCAAAGGGGGATATCGTCGAGTCTATTAGCGTAAAGCAGAGTGTTAATATTAATTCGGTAACACCATTTAATATGAATGTGGTTGAGTTGATAGTTGGGTTGTCAGATAATGTTGAGGTCATAATTATTTAATAGATAAACAGAGAGGCTTGATTTCTAAGCTGATAAGTAAAAAGATAACGCAAAACAAACTAAATAGGGGGTGGGCTTCAATGAAATTAACATTACCAAAACTACAGGGTATAGTAGATATAAAGCTATTCAACAAGCAGGGGAAAGAAGTAATACATCAACATAGTCATAACCTTATTACCAATGGCGGTAAAATAGAGGTGCTAAGAAAATTTATTAATAGCTCAATATTTTCAAGCTTCTATATAAGCAACAACTATTTTAAGGGTGGTCTATATAAAAGCTATACAGATACCAATGATGACTCACTCTTTGAGACATTACTTTTATATAATGATACCTCATATACGCCGGTAGCGACTAATAGATTTGTTCCTATGTTTAGTCCAAGCACTCTTATATATGATGAATCAAGGCTAACAGGGTGGGGAGATGCTACTACAACGTCCGGTGATGTAAGAAAAGGGATATTAGCCTTTAATCAATGTCATGTTACACAAAACAGCATAAAGCTGGTATGGAGCTTTGACGAGGCTACAGCAAATGGCACTTTTGATACAGTTGGAATGGCATATAAGGGTAATGCTGTAATGACTCCACTATATAAGGTTATATTACCTCAGAAGCTTTCAAATAGCATAAGCCATTTAGTTAAGAAGGATAATAGTAGCATATACTTTGCTTCAAATGGCGTCTACTATGAATACAATTTTGTAACAGATGTGTTAATAAGCTCGCCTGCTGGGGTAGCCTCATTAGGAGCATCAAATCCCAGTGTATTAATAGGTGAATATATCTATAGTGGAACAGGTGACCGCTATATTATCAAATACCCATTAGCAGGAGGAGCGTATACAACCTTTTATACAGATAGTAGCTCAAGCATGGATATCTATGCGGTGGATTATGATGGAACATATATATGGGCTTTTGGTGCCTACTACTCAGGGTATTATATGATTAAGCTTCAGACAGATGGGACACTGGTTAGTAGAACTCCAATGACCCTGAACCCCAATATTCCATCGGATGGACTCCTAAATAGATGGATGCGGTATGACAATGGTCGATTTTATTTCTATGCTAGTAAAATAAATGGAATTGACACAAGCAATTGCTCATTAATGGTGGCTGTAGCTGATCCATTGGATTGGACACAGAATATTGAGGCTATTGCACCTATCAATAACATATTAACACTTGTAGCTACATTAAATGGTCAGCAATATATGCTAGCACCAACAACTGTTCCTAACAGCTCATCAAATTATACATTAGGGGATATAGTTAAAGACTATGTGCAGCTTGGTTCAGTAACTAAATTGGCAAGCCCTGTAGCTAAGAATAATACTCAAACAATGACCGTTTCATATACCTATCAATTTGGGGAGTAGATAATCGGATTTGTAGTAATATCGCATGCGAAGTTCTTTTAATCCAACAAATTTAAATAGTGCTTAAACAGTAGAATAGTGCAGTCACAGTTTTAATTAAGGATTCCCAATGGGGAGTCTTTTTTGCATATAAAAACGTTAGTAAAGTAGAGGAGGTACGATATATGGGTGAAAATGAATGTATGGTAGAGGGGCGTATTAGACAGCTTGAAACCGCACAGGCAGAAACTGGAGTCTATGTTAAGCAAATACGTGAGGATATCTATGAGATTAAAAGCTCATTAAAGGAGCTTAGAGTGCCAGTATGTGCAAAGCCAGTGGAGGAATCAAAGGTGTGGCAGCCCGTGATATTAGAATTAATAAAGCTAGCAGGCACTTGTATCACTATTCTTGGTGCAATAGTGGGAGCAGTCAAAATACTAGGAAAATAACTTGTAACTAATGCTCTGTAGAATATGCACCAAAGCAGATAATATCGAAAACAAAAAACTAGTGAGAAAAGGAGGGGCTGAAATGCAAAAATCAGTTTATCTTAGTCCATCAACGCAAGAAACAAATGTTGGGATTGGCAATTATGGAACAGAAGAAAAGCGAATGAACCAGATAGGGGATGTCGTTGAATATGAGCTAAGGCGACACAATATAAGAGTCTACAGAAACAAGTCAGAAATGACACTGTATCAAGTTGTGGAGGATAGTAACAGTAAAGATGCAGATATCCATTTCGCAATACATAGCAATTCTACCTCTGGGAGTGGCAAAGCAAGAGGGTGTGAAGTTCTGGCTTATTCTCAAGATAGCAAGGGCTTCACCTTAGCTGAGGAAGTATATAAACGCCTTGAAGCAATAACTCCAACCTGTGATAGAGGCGTAAAGATAGCCCCACAGCTTTATGAATTGAGAAAAACTAAAATGCCTGCTGCTTTAGTAGAGATTGCTTTTCACGACAATGCATTAGATGCAGTTTGGATACTATCTAATATAGAGAGTATCGGGGTAGCAATAGCAAAGGGTATCCTATCCTATTTTAAAATTGCCTATATAAATGAGATATCTAATTTTGATATTTCCATAGAGGAAGCGGTTAATACCCTATATAACCATAGTGTAATTAGTGCTCCTGACTACTGGATTAAGCACACACAAGAAGGAGAAAGCGTTAATGGCGAGTATGCAGGAATATTATTAAAACGAGTAGCAAGAATTTTGAGGAGGAGATGATTTTTATGGAACAAAGCAACAAGCTAAAGCAAGCAGTACAGGAGCAAAAACAGAAAAGCTGGCAAAATAGGCTTAAAAGTAAGGCAGCGTGGGTTAGTATTATTGCACTAATACTATTTATTCTAAAGAACTATGGATTACTTGAAGGAATTGGCTTGACAGAAGAAAGCTATAAGGAATTTACAGCATTATTATTGGCTGTCTTTACTGCATTTGGGGTGTTTAATAACCCCACTGATCCCGATAATTTTTAGTTGTGGTTGACTTACATAGAGGGTGTTATTTTCAAATTAAATAATCATTTACTGGTGCGACGTTCCGTTAGGTTCGTCGCTTATTCTAAGGAGAGATATATAATGAAGGATGAAATGACAATATATCCAGTTAGGAACAACCTGAACATTAACTCTAAGTCTAACACAAACACAAATATCAATACTAACATTAATCCTAAGAGTGACACTAATAACAACACTAACACTAACATTAATACTAGCTCTTGTAACATTCTTTCAGTCACTCATAAATATACTGGCAAAACCTCTATAGAAAAAGCCTTTGAGAATATAGCTGTTAATCATCTGAAAAGTGCTAAAAGACTTGATTTAAGTGCGGTTCAGAGGTAACATGGACATGACAAAAAGGCAGTAATGCTATTTTGCTTTTAACATACTAGCATATTTAAGAATTATATAACTTAATCAAAAAAGCAAAATAGTTTGCAATAAATTTTTATTTTAATTAGCATTGAAGTAATGTCAAGTGGTGGCTGCTTTGGTGAAGGGGGCTTTTGTATTGAGAGCATATGGATATGTAAGAATATCAAGAGATGAGGATGGAAAGCGTGAGAGTATTGGAACTCAGAAAAAACTGGTATGTGACTATGCAGTAGAGCAGGATATTGATATTTTAAAGGTCTTTGAGGATAATAACATTAGTGGATACTCCTTTGAAAGAGAAGGTCTAGCTGAGCTAAAGAAGCTAATAGAAGTAAAAAAAGTAGATATACTCATTGCTAAGGATTTATCAAGAATAGGCAGACACAATGCTAAGACCCTTTTGTTTCTAGACTATTTAGATGATCACGGAGTAAGACTGGTTCTGTTGAATGATAATTATGATAGCAAGGTTGATGATGACACTACAATAGGTATCAAAACCTGGTACAATGAAATGTATTTAAAAGACCTCAGCAGAAAAATAAAAGCTAATATAAGGCAGAAGCAAAAGGAAGGGCTAGTTATTGTTCCTCATTATGGCTATATGAAAGACCCCTGTAACCCAAAGAAGATTGTAATTGACCATGACGTTGCTGATACTATAAGACTAATATTTCAGCTATATATTTCAGGCTTGGGCTGTAATAAAATATCTCATTACCTTAATGACAACCAAATAGAAACACCATCAATTCATAAAATGAAAAAGTTCGGCTTTGGATGGAAGCCTGACTGGACTCAAAAAGAGCTGTGGTATGCATCTAGCATCAAACGGATACTAACCAATGACGCTTATATTGGTACTCTAAGATGCGGTATAACAAAGTTATCAAGAATGAAGGGTAAAAAGGTAAATGTTCCTGAAGAGGAGCATTTTGTTTTTGAAGAATATTTTCCTACTATAATAGATAAGAAAGACTATGAGCTAGTTCAAAGAATTATGAAAAGTCGGGTGAATAATAACGTACGAGCTAAAAACCAGAAAATACATAGATATGCAGGTATATTGAAATGTGGAGAATGTGGCAAGGGGTTTGTCTCAAGAATATCTACATTAAAGAATGGGACTAAAAGAATAGCCTATGTATGTGCAACCTTTCATAGATATAGGTCAGAGCACTGTACCTCCCACAGAATATTTGAGGAGGAAATCGATAATATAGTTGTTATGGAATTGAATAGACTACTACTAGAGTCAAAGGGGAGATTAACTAATCTTGATAATAACGTACATGAGAGAATTAACCAGAGAAAGGACTTTGACAAAAGCCTGCAAAACGTAAGGCTTGAAATAGAAAAGAAAAAAATAGAGATTAAAAACTATTCTCGTCAGCTAGCTAAAGGAATGATTACAGACGATATCTTTGAAGAAATGGTATCAGAAGCTAATCAGGATTTAATTAAGATGGAAGGCTATCAAAAGGAGCTACAAAGCCAAAAAGAAAGCTCAGAAAATGAAAAGGAATATCTTGTTGATAGTATAAAAATAATTGAAGATGTATTAAATGACAACAAGCTTACAAATGCTGATATTGTGAGCTTAATAGATAAAATCTCGGTTTATGATACAGATGAGATAGGCTTATACGGTAAGAATAAGGTAAGAATTGAGATTGAGTGGAGGCTATAGCATAAATTCTAATAAAGCTAGTATTATTATCTCTAAGAATTAAAATGTACACTTCTACCAGATTAAAAAATAACTTGAAATAACCTAAATCCAACTTGAATAATGCTTTCGTTAATGGTAACATACGACACTAACGGGAGGTGCAGGGTATGGATAAAGATGATTTTAATGAACTATTATTGGAATTTATAGAAAAAAGGGTCAACGTAATTTGTGACAATCTTGAGTTTAAAAATCAGTTTTATAAGGAAGTTATAGCAGAGCAAAAGGACATTTTTGATAAAATTAATTCAGAATTAGAGATACTAAATAAAGAGTTATGTGGACTATTAAAGGAATATTTACAGAACACAGCTATAGTAATTGCTATAACTAATAACGAGATTTATAGGCAGGGGGTTGTTGATGGAATTTGGCTACTGGAGCAGTAACAATGATTATAAGGGGTAGCATTCGCTAGTAGCACATACTTTTTTCTATTGCAGGATAAGAACATTGTATCTAATAATTAACTCACCTTAGGGTGAGTGTTTTTTTGTGGATAAATATTTATTGATTTATTTGAAACGAATAATATTAATATAAGTATGCATGAAATAGTAAAAATAAAAAGATATTGACAAAGGTTTACATAGTGTTAAAATAATAAGTGAAATAAATAATTTGAAAACGAACAATTAAGTTTTGTTAAGTATGTTAATAAAAGGAAGTTAAATTAGTTTAATTATTGGAATTTGTAAGGGTTACATATGGGGAAAAGTACGTTTTTAAGCTATTTTCAGAATAATTTAGTCGACAATATTAAAAAGCTTCTAAAAGAGTTTAATTTAGAATATCTTGAGGTTTCAACTGAAGATTCATACCTTTCAGGTTCATTTAAAGGAATTATGGATTTATGTATATATAACCAAAATGACTGGGATAGGATTGTAGCTATAGAGATTGAGCATACTAGCAATTATTATCAGGCAAAAAGAAATATTGAAAAAATGAAAGAGTGGACTCACAGGTCTCATTTAAGAAACTGTAGCTTATTGCATATCTTTAATGAAGATTCTAGCATTACACCAGCCCAAATAAACGATCTTGTTTCTTATGCTAGACAAAATCAAAAGAAAAATAATGGATTTTATTATGACTTTGTTTTTTACTCGGTAGATGATATGAGAAAGACCAGTGAAACAGCAGAGCGACTAACGTTTTGTACTGATTTCAAGACTAGATTATGGATGTTGTTGAAAGAAATTAATCTTATCAATTAGAATTTACAGTTACTTATAAAATATTAGTTACACTTAACATTTTGCTAATACAATGAAGTTAGTCTTGAGCTTGTGTTTTCCCTCAAAATTTCTTAAACGCAAAAAACACAGCCCCCAAAATAAAGCAAAAGGATACCACATAATTCCACTTAAACTCTTCCTTTAAATATAGTACAGAAAACACCCCAAAAACAACAAGGGTGATAACCTCCTGTATAATCTTTAACTGAGCAGGGGAGAAGTACTTAATCCCAATCCTGTTAGCAGGCACCTGAAAGCAATACTCAAAAAAGGCAATACCCCAGCTTATAAGAATAATAATAAACAAAGGCATATTTGAATCTTTGTGCTTTAAATGCCCGTACCATGCAAAGGTCATAAAAACATTAGATATTAAAAGAAGAATAATCGTCCACATAGGGGGTTCTCCTTTCTGTATAAAGGGACAGTTCCATAATAATAGAACCATCCCCAGTTGCATTTCTAAAAGTATATTTCTAAAAGTATAAAATCCAAACCATCTTATCTTGTCAATTTTAAAGCTTATAAATGTTTTATTAAATCAAAAGCTTTAAAAACGTTTGCAAATCAATTGGTATCAAGCGGTGTTCTTAATATATCGTACGAATGTATCTCGCTTGCGTAGCAACCCAAAAGGCTTACCTACAGGCAAAAATACCTTTCCTAAATGGCTATTAAAAACAGAAGCTGCTGAACCATAGAAAGACAATAAAGCTATGCAAAATTCAGAGTAAGCAGCAAGCTTATGCGTCAATTCAGGGAGTATTCCAAAGGTACTAAGGCTTAAACCAATAAAAAGTAAATCGATTAATACAAAAATAAAGAATAGCACCTTATTGGTCTCTGTTGCCAGAATAGTCATGTAAAAGGTGAATATCAGATAACCAACAAATGCAACGCCTAGCTGCTTGCCATCAACTGTCGCTGCAAGATTTTCACCAAATAAGCCAAGCTTAATGAGCCACGAAAATGCTACAGCAAACCAAAAGAAGGCATACCCTCCAAAGGCGGTAGTTCCAAATACGTTGTTGCGTTTT
>QKEK01000167.1 GCA_003251775.1 Clostridia bacterium
AAAATTCTTTGCAGGCTTGTATGGCTTGCGTGGAAAGGAACTAAAGGAGAAGACTAATTATGCTTTGGATTTTGTTGGCTTGAGTGAAAGGAAAAAGGAATTCTCTAAAAACTTTTCTGGGGGTATGAAAAGGCGATTAAATATAGCATGTGCTATTGCACATCAACCTAAGATAATTTTCATGGATGAACCAACAGTAGGAATTGACCCCCAATCTCGTAACCATATTTTAGATTCAATAAAAACACTAAATAAATTAGGAAGTACTATTATTTATACAACTCACTATATGGAAGAGGCAGATGCAATATGCTCAAGAATAGGCATTATTGACCATGGAAAGCTTATTGCAGAAGGAAGCTCAGAGGATCTTAAGAATACCATATGCGATGAAGAAAAGATTGAGATAAAGACAGGGCTTGACTCGCCTGTTGACAAGGAGATTATTGAACGGATATCTGGTGTAAGAAGCGTTACAATACAGGATGCCTCAGTTATTATTAGCTATGAAAAGGAAGCTAGCATACTAGATCAGATTATACATTATTTCTCTACTAGAAAAATTCAAATTAAGGGGATACACTCTAAAACACCAGATTTGGAAACAGTTTTCTTAACCCTAACGGGAAGAAAGCTAAGAGATTAGGAGGGGTATAATGAACATTCTGAATATTGCGAAAAAAGAGATTATACAAAACTTAAGAAATAAATCTGTTATGATTATCATGTGTGCTCTTCCTATATTCTTAATCTTTATACTTGGAGTTACATTTTCTAGTATGATGAATGGGTCAAAGCTAAACCTTGATGAAATGTGGGTTCCATACTCAATTGATGAAGGAAGCTATTTATCAGAGGCTTTTGAAGCTATGACAAATGAGATAAAAATTGATAATTTATCATTTTCAAAAGCTGAGGACAAGGAAGAGGCAAAAGAGTTAGTTAGGAAAATGAAGGCTATATGCTTTATTGAAGTAGATGGTAAGGAAAATACAATTACAATCTATAAGAATGATAGATTTGATACAGAGGTAGGACTAGTCGAGAGTGTATTAAGTGCTTTTGTTGACAAATACAATGTAATGGCACTTATATATAAAGACTCTCCGGAGTCATTAGAAAGGGTAATGAAGGCAGAAGACGCATTAAGCTATGTTGATATTAAGGGAGTTGTAGCAACTAGAAAGCCAAACTCAATGGATTACTTTGGTATTGTAATTACCTCATTGTTCATTCTATATTCTATTATGACAGGCTATGCTTCAATTAGTGATGAAAGAAGCAAGCTAACAGGAAACAGGCTTACAATTACTCCTATAAGTAAAGGGCAGATATTCTTAGGTAAATTATTAGGCTGTATTGTTATAACAGTTATTCAGGCTAGTGTCGTCCTTATAGTATCAAAAATCTTTTTAAAGGTATATTGGGGTGAGAATCCAGTAAAGGTCTTATTTATGTATTTTTTAGAAATTATAATGGCAGTTTCAATAGGTATTGGCTTTGGTATGATTTTTAGAAATAAGCCTGTCGATGGCTTATTACATACTCTAATACCTGTAATGGCATTCTTTGGTGGAAGCTATGCACCTATTGAACAGTTTGGTACAGGTATGATGCTAAAATTGTCATACATATCTCCTGTTAGATGGGTAAATGGAAGTATATTTGAAAGCATTTATTCTAATTCAAATAGCTTCTATATAAATGCTGTAATAATTTTATCGACCATCTCAGTAATTTTTCTAGTACTCAGTAGTATTAAGTTTAGAAGGGCGGAGGTGTTTTAAGTGGGCGATATATTATTTATTTCTAAGAATATATTAAAGCTGATTTTCAGAAAGAAAACCAATACTGTATTATACATTTTTTTACCAGTAATAGTAACTGTAGTTATGGCAATGCTGTTCTCGTCTATAGGGGGGCAGGCTATTAGTATAGGAATTATAGATAATGATAATAGTACACTTTCTAACTCATATAGGGAGTTTATAGAAAACTCAGGTAAGTACAATATGAATGAGATTAATGCTGAAGAGATGAATGAGAAAATCTCTACGGGAGAAATAGCCTTTTGTGCAGCAATACCCGAATCTTTTCAAGCTTCTATTCTTAAAGGCGAAAACGCAAAAATAGAGATTTATTCTATTAAAGGAACTGAAGTAACAGCATGGGTAGACAATTTTACTACTATATATATGCAGAATATAGCTAAGCTAAGCTTAGTAGCAGATGGAGATATTGATAAATTTACAAGTATGGTTAATAGTATAAAGGACGGAGAGGTCAAATTACTTAAAACAGAGCTACAGGATGAATTAATAGGTAAGTATGCGTTAAAGCAAATAATAGGACTACTTTTGTTCTTTATGATGATGGCTTCTGCAACTACAGCGTCATTTATTATTAAGGAAAAGAAGGAGAGGACATATTACAGAATATATGTAGGGCCAATCTCCCAAAAGGCGTATCTTATTGGGAATGTAATTGTAAATATGTTTATTACTACAATGCAGATATTGCTTATTATAAAAATACTGACAGATATAATTAAAATAGAAATTCAAATGAGCCCTATAGTACTCTTCATTATTCTTGAAAGCTTTGCATTTGTTATTGTGTCAATTGGATTAGTAATAGCAGCCTTTTCTAAAAACGATAAAATGGTAAATGCTGTATCTCCGTTAATTCTGACACCAAGCTGTATGCTGGCTGGCTGCTTTTGGGATATAAGCTTTATGCCAGATTTCTTAAAAAAGCTTGCGTTACTGATGCCTCAGAGATGGGTTATGGAAGCTATTGAAAAGATGCAAGGGAACTCAGAGCTGGTACAGATTATCCCAGAGTTAGTTATCATTCTGGCATTTGCGGTTACTATATTTCTAATAGCGGCATATAGAATAAAGCATAC
>QKEK01000316.1 GCA_003251775.1 Clostridia bacterium
TAGCTATACCGCTGAATTCAAGACTATAGATGGCAATGGAAGAACCATGAAATTTAGTAGCTGGTTTGGAAGACCTTATGACCCATACTCATATCAGTATGATAATTACACAATTCAAAAAAGCACTGAGAAGGCTGATATTAATGAAGAAATTAAGATTAGCATGATGAATAATGAAAAGCCTGTTGTGGGCAAGTCCTTTATGTTTATTAAGTCACAGAATGGTATTCGTGATATATATACCTCTAATAATAACGAAACATCGTTTAGATTTGCAAAGACGGATATACCAAACGTATATATGACGGCAATAATGTTTGATGGCAAAACGTATAAGACTACTTATCAAGAAAACATAGCTTATAATGTTGACAGAAGCAAAATCATTTTAGAGGCTAAGCTGGATAAGGCTTCATATAAGCCTGGAGAGATCTGTAACGTTGAAATTATTGCAAAGGATGCTAATGGTAACCCAGTTGATGCAAATATTAATCTTAGTATAGTTGATGAAGCGTTATTCAAGCTAAGAGAGATGTCTCTTGATACACTGAACACGCTGTATAATAGTGTAGGCTCAGGTATTATGGGCTCATATATATCACATCAGAATAATAATGGGTTTATTACACCTTATTTTGATGGCTTCAAAAATGGTGTTTCAACTTCAAGATATGAAAAAGCTAGTGTTAAGTTAATGTTTAATGAAGCAATGGAATCAGTAGGAGATATTGCCGCGTCAAGGGCTCTTGATGAGGGTGCTGGTGCACCAGCCTATATCAGGAAGGAGTTTAAGGATACTGCTATTTTTAAGTCCTTGCAGCTTGATAAGGATGGTAAAGGCAGTATTAGCTTTGTGCTTCCTGATAATATTACCGCATGGAGAGTTAATCTTTCGGGTGTTTCTCAGGACCTTCTTGCCGGAAGTAATTCTGTAGAGCTTAAGGTTAGTCAACCCTTCTTCTTGAATTGGTCTGTTAATACTACGTATCTTGTCGGAGATATTCCTTATATTGGTGTTACCGCTTATGGTGACAGCTTAAATGACAATGAAGCTATACAATACACTGCCACCTGTGCAGAGCTTCCTAATTTTTCTCAGAGGCTAAGTGGTAAGGCATTTGAAAGGCTAAATATTCCGCTATTTGAATTGAAAGCTGGAGAGTACACTATAAAGGTTACCGCAGTGTCTGCAAATGGCAAAAAGGATGGCTTTGAGCAAAAGCTAAAGGTATATAATACCTACCATGAAATTAAAAAGGCAGTTTATCAGAAGCTTGACAAGAATACTGATTTAGTTGCAGGAAAAGACGGCATAACCACCTTATATATTACTGACGAGGGTAAAGGTCAGTATCTTCCAGCGTTATATAGCCTCTCTTACTCTGGTGGGAAACGTATTGATCAGCAGTTTATTGCTTTATCAGCTCAGGAGCTACTAATCAAATACTTTGACGCTGAGATAGATAAAGCAGAGCTTAGTATTCGTGATTATCAGCGTGAGGATGGAGGTCTTTCAATACTTCCTTACTCACAAAGTGACATTTACACAACAGCTAATATGACAGAGCTTGTAAAGGGCTCGGTTAATGAAACATTACTAAAGACTTATTTATATTACTATTCTTTACAGGATAGCACCACTGGCAGAGCTGCCGCTTTATACGGATTAGCTACCCTAAATGAGCCTGTTCTTGTTGAGCTAGATGCCTTGAAGCTAGTAAAAAATCTAAGTCTCAGGGATAGGATTTACTTGGCACTTGCATATAACAAATTAGGTGAAGACTTTATTGCAAATGAGATTTTCTCAGAGGAAATCTCCCCTGTTTTAGAGACATATGATAATTATATCCGAATATCACAAGCAGCTAGTGATAAGGAAAACGAGCTGTTACAGAATACTACCTCAAGTGAGCGTGAACCTTTTAATGATTCTGTGAAACAAACTGAGGAACATCAATTAGGACTGACATCTAGTAGCTCATCTCCTTCGTTTGAGAGTGCTCTGTCAGCAAAGCCATCAACAGTGAAAAACTCAGATAATAGTGTCACATTAAGTGTAAAGGATATTATGCCAGAGCCAATACCAGAGGAAGAGTACGATCCTGATAAAAATATACTCAGTAAGGAAGCAGAAAATGTTGAGCTTACAGCATTAGCTATGTTACTAGCCCAAAGGTTGGACAGAGCAGAAGCGGACAAAATGTTTGCTTACCTGAATTCAAGCTATAAATATCAGATTAATCAAGAAATCCTCTTAAACGTATACAAATTCAAGTATGTTAAGGATTCCATTGATACCCTAAACAGCACCAAGGTTTCTGTCACATATACGTATGAAGGTAAAGAATATACGAAGACTCTCGAAGATGGTTATTCCGTTAATATTAAAATCCCTTCTGTTAAGATTAATGACCTTAAAATAAAGAGGGTTGAAGGAGATGCCGCTGTTGTATCTGTGTTCAGTGCTCCTATTGATGGGATTAAAAACACTGATAAGCATGTTAGCTTAAGCAGGAAGTATTATAGCTATAATGGTAAGGAAACTAAGGAATTCAAGCAAAACGATATTGTTAAGGTTGTTATAGACTGGGACATTGATAGCAATGCTATTGATAACTATTACCAGATAATAGATTACGTTCCTTCTGGGCTAAAGCCTATTGAAAGCCCTTGGCAGGCTGGTATAAAAGAATATGGACACTACTATTGCTATAGGGATATTGACGGTCAGAAGGTCACCTTTAATGTATACAGAGATAGCCAAAACAAAGACCCACTTATGTACTACGCCCGTGTCGTAAGTCCTGGTGAGTTTACTGCTGAAGGCACAATAGCACAAGGGGTTAACGCAAAGGACAGTATACAGATAACTGAAAGGGATAGGATAGTAAT
>QKEK01000121.1 GCA_003251775.1 Clostridia bacterium
AATAGCAGTTATAATTATGTGTACTGTTTCCTTTGGAGTAGTACAAAACGCTGGGATGCAAATACTGTTTGCACAGAATAAGCATCGCTTTAGAGGGGTGTTAAAGCTAATAGTAGCCTTAATTAATCTACTCTTAACTATTCCTTTGGCGTATAGGTACAGTGGTACTGGCTGTGCCATTGCAACTGCGGTAGCACATATACTTTTTACAATCATAATTACTGTATATTACCAAAAGGTAGTAAAGCTAGATGTTATTAAGCTGTGGAAGGGATTAATCTCGTTTGTACCAATGTTTTCTCTTATTGCAGTCTTGAGCTATTTTTTAGCTAGACTTATTAGTAATCCATATAGCAGGCTCATCGGAGGCACTTTAATATTTATTATACTATTTGGAATGTTGGTTACTATGAGATTTTTAAATGGTGAAGAAAAGCATTTGATAGTTAGTTTGATTAAAAGAGTACCTATTATTAAAAAATGGAGGTTTTTAAATGATTTCAATTAGTGAGCCCAAAATACAGGTATACGGTGATGTTTGTATTGTTTATTCTGATATATCAGAGAGGGACAAGGTTTTTAGGCTGTGGTTTTCTACATCGATTGAGAACAAAGAATACATAATAACCAAAAGAGCTGATGCGTTCTTAGTGAGTACCCTATTTTATGCACTAAAGAAGGGGCAGGATATTAAGGTAAATGCATTAGTTTCAGAAAAGCTTTACTATAATATTACAACCTATTTTATGGATACCCTTTGTAAAATGAATAGCGAGTACAAAAGAATTAATATTATTTGTAAAACTGATACAAAGAGAGAAAACGTATATAACGGGGTTGGTACTGGTATTTCCTGTGGTGTGGATTCATTTTGCACATTATATCAGCATACTCTTGAGAAATGTCCACCAGGGTATAGAATAACTCACCTCACCTTTTTTAATGTTGGAGCAAGTGGAGACTATGGAGGTGATGCAGCACGTGATTTGTATACAGAGCGAAAAGATTTTGTACAAGGCTTTTGTTCAAGGTCTGCATTTCCTCTAATAGACTTAGATTCAAATCTAAGCGAGTTTTTGAATATGAGCTTTTTACAGACACATACCTTTAGAAATTGTATAGCGGTACTGATTTTTCAAAAGCTTTTCTCAAGATACTATTATTCCTCTGCTACAACAATCTCTGAATTTAAGCTGGATTATAAGCTAGCAGCCAAATATGATATTTTTACCTTGTCGATGCTTTCAACTGAGGATACAGAGTTTTATTCCTCAGGAAGTACGTTTACAAGAGTAGAAAAAACTAGGCTTATATCAGAATATGTACCTTCATATAAGTTTTTGAATGTTTGTGTTTACGAAAAGGATAACTGTACAATTTGCTACAAATGCAAGAGAACACTATTGACATTGGATTTTTTGGGTGTACTTGATAAATATCGAGAATCGTTTGATTTAGAATTGTATAGAAAAAAAAGGGTAAGATTTATAGGGGATATGCTAGCAAATAAGAATAAGGATAAATACTTGAAGGAGATTTACATATTAGCAAGGCAAAACAAAATAAAAATTCCTCTATTAAGCAGGCTATATGCACTGCTTAGCATGAAGTGGCTATATAATGAGATATCTATAAGAATTTCGGATAAACATAAGAAAAAAATAGTAGAGCTATTTAAAAGGCTAAGGATAGCAAAGCATCTTGCATCTAGTACTAATTACTGATATAGGTAACTGTACTACTTCATCGAATATCTTTTAATAACTATATAAAATGTGTCGCAAGATATTATGTTGGATATGCAATGCTTTAGTTAAATCAAAAATAAATATCTGAAAGAAGTGAGTAGGTATGAAGGATGTGAATAAAGACAAGAAAAAGACTGCGAAACTTAGTATCAGCAGTTTTATAAAAAGACTCGGTTATATAAATAGGAGAGCTGTTTTCATTTCATTACTAATCCTTATATCAGGAGCATTTGTTATATATAAATACTTAGCTGAATTCATAATAATAGAGGAGGAGCCAATACCCTTTGGTAAAATATATGATTGTGAAATAGAAACACAGTGGAACGATGAAAAATTGTGGAATTTGGTTTGGGGTGATGAGTTCAATGGCAAGGGCTTACCTGATGCGAATAAGTGGCAGGTACAGGAGTACAATAGAAGAAGCAATGAGAATGGACCTGATGGATGGTGGACGAAGGAACAGGTATATTTAGATGGGAAGGGAAATTTAGTTATAAGTGCTAATAAAACAGAGAACCTTAACAAGGATAGTGATCCCTACGATTATACTACAGGAATGGTACGATCATTAGGTTTTTTTGAACAGACCTATGGGAAATTTGAAATCAGATGTAAGCTGCCTACACAAAAGGGGTGGTGGGTTGCCTTTTGGCTTAATAGCAATGATATGACAAAAATAGATGGGACGGGAAATGATGGAGCTGAGATTGATATATTTGAGGCATTCGGCTGGTCTGATATTATTCATCATACCGTACATTGGGATGGGTATGGCAAAGACCATAAAAGCACCTCTAAGTACGTGAAAATTAATAAAATTCATGACAAATTTCATACATACTCATTAATATGGACGCCAACAGAATATCAATTCTATATAGATGGAAAGCTCTCTTGGGTGACTAAAGGGGGTGGTGTTTCTCATGTTCCGCAGTACCTAAAGATTACAGGAGAAATTGCGGCTACTGAGGCACTGGCCTCAGAGAATTGGGCTAATAAGCCTGGTGAGGCAATATTTCCAGACTACTTCTTAGTAGATTATGTAAAAGTTTATGAATACATTGAAGAATAAGGTTGGTATAAGTATATGATTTTCTTTCAACCCAGATTTGTGCCTAACGAAAGGCATGGATACAAGGTTGAAAGAAAAATATGAAAATAATATGAAATTAACTTGAGTAATATTGGGAAATAAATTATAATTATCTTGAAATTACAAAAAATACGACTTGAATGTATAGGATGAGTGTTAATGTCAACATATATGAAATTTTTTGGAGTTAGCTATAAAATTAAGGTTTTACTAATTGTTATTTTCTTTTTGACTGGTGCTTTCAGGCTTTTAATAGTGGTGCTTCCATTTAGGTTTATTGCTAGCTTTATGGGGAGAGAAAAGTATCAGGTAAATATTAAGGTGGACGCAAACACATATAAGCTGTTATACAAGCTTAAATGGGCAATAAAAGCTATCAGCAGATATACACCGTGGAAGAGCTTATGTATGGTGCAGGCATTAACCGCACAGACAATACTTAGTATAAAGAGGATTCCATGCACAATTTACTTGGGTATTGCTAAGGATGACCAGCAAAAGCTACAGGCTCACGCATGGTTAATGTGTGGTGATTTTGTTGTAACAGGAGGGGACGTACGAGATGAGTTTACTGCAATCAATTGGTTTACTCGTAGTCGTATTAAAAAAAATGGAAACAAATATTTTATTTAAACGAAAGACTTGTTTTTATATAGCCTTTGGCTTAAGCATTGAGTCAGAGCTTGAGCTGGAGGAGCTGACGGCTGCAAAGGTGACTCCTCAGGTAATAATTCGAGTAGGAGCTGTTCCAAGTCGGGTTCAGAACCCTTGTGAGATAAATGAGTTTTTTCAAGCCTCAAAAAATGAGTTCTTGATGAATGTAGATGGAATTGGTAGATATTATGTATATGGTGGAAGAGAGATAATAGTCGAGCCGTATGCTAATGCCTCTTTTGAAAAGATAAAGGTATTTATATTAGGAACAGCCTTTGGTGCATTACTACTACAAAGAGGTATTTTCCCTTTACATGGAAGTGCAATGAAAATAGACGACAAATGTATACTATTTCTTGGTGACTCAGGCTCAGGTAAATCAACTATCTCAACAGCTCTCAGGCTTCGAGGGCATAAGCTTTTATCGGATGATGTTATAGCAATTCATGAGGTTGAAGGTAAGTATTGGGTTTATCCAAGCTATCCTCAGCAAAAGCTGACATTACAAAGTGCGGAACACCTTGGTGTAAATATTGCTTCTTCAAGTAAAATTATGATTAATGAAGAGAGAGAAAAATACTATGTGCCTGTAAAATCATTATACTTCAATAATCCTGTTCCTATAGGGTATATTGTACATTTGGTTGTTAGTGATAGTAGTACGGTTGAGCTGATAGAAATTAAAGGGCTTAAAAGGCTGGGAGTTATTTTGAACAACACCTATAGAGTTCAATTGGTGAAGCACTTTGGGCTTAGTGAAAGCCATTTTAAGGCTTGCTCCAGTATAGCCTTAGGTACAAAGGTCTTTTGCTTAAATAGACCTAAGAACGGTATGACAGTTAATAAACAGATTGAACTGGTCATGAAGGAAATACAAAAGACCGGTTAAGAATATGTAAAAATTGAAGGGAGATTTTCACATGAAGAGTACAAAGGAGATTAATGAATACACAAATGTGTTTCAAAACTCAGAAATGCCCTCTGTAAGCTTAGATGGAGAGGTTGGCATGATGAATATTAATAAAGGACTATATTACTCTACTGATCAAGTAGGTACAAGAATATGGGAGCTTATGTCTGAGCCTGTAATAGTAAGTGAAATAATCAAAACCTTGTTAAAAGAGTATTCTGTGGAGGAGAACATTTGCAGGGAGCATGTATTAGAGTTTGTTAAGGAGCTATATAATCATAAATTAATATTAGTAAATTAGGAGAGGGAATTTCTATGAGTGCTGTATGCGGAATAATTAATCTTAATAACAATTTTGTTGAAGAGAAGAAAAGGGATGCTATGATTAATAGCTTCAAGGAAGGCTTCGACAAAACACGTATATGGCATAGGCAGAATGCTTTTTTTTGTTGTCATATGCTGTATGTAACACTTGAATCTAAGAATGAAACACTACCCTTTATTGATGAAGAGGCAGGCTACGTAATAACAGCAGATGCAATTATTGATAATAGATTAGAATTACTGCTAAGCTTTGATTACCCAAAACAGGATTGGTTGAGGATACCTGATAGTATTCTAATATTAGATTCATATAAAAAATGGGGAGAAGAATGTGTAAAGCATCTTAATGGAGACTTTGCGTTTGCCATATATGATTTTAAGAGCAATAGGCTTTTTTGTGCAAGAGATCACACGGGAAAGCGTCCACTATATTATTACTATGGCAAGGATGCCTTTGCTTTTTCATCAAATATAATGGCTATACTTAAGGTTATGAATAATAGATGCCAGCTTAATGACAGATGGATAGCAGATTTTCTTTCCTTTGAAGGCCCCTTTCATGAAGTAGACTGCTCTCAGACTGTTTTTAAGGACGTTATGCAGCTTATGCCTGCAAATACTATAAGTATATCTAATGATTCATTTAAGATAAACCAATACTGGTGTGCCTGTGACACGCCTGAGCTAAAATTAGATTCAAATGAGGCGTATGCAGAAGGCTTAAAGCACCTTTTAATAGAGGTAACTAGGGATAAGCTTAGGACATATAAGGATGTGGGTATACGTCTAAGTGGGGGTATTGATTCTGGCACTATTGCATGTATTGCGTCAGAGCAGCTAAAATCAGAGAATAAGGTTCTTAAGGCATATAGCTCTGTACCCTACGCCGAGTATAAGAATTATCTGAATAATGCCTGGGACCCTGATGAGAGTAAGTATATTGAGGCCATTAAGAGCCATTATAAGAATATTGAACATACCTATTGGTCTTCAGAGGGGAAAAACTCTATAACAGATATAGAAAAGTACATTGGATATTTGGAGCATCCGTACAAAATAGTAGAGAATTTTTTCTGGCTAAATGAATTAACTGGTTTAGCAGCAAATAATAATTGTGGTGTGTTGCTAAACGGAACATATGGAAATGTGTCATTCTCATTTGGAGACATAATAACCCATCTACTTACATTACATAGAAAAGGTAAATATATTAAGCTTGTCAATGAGCTGTTGTATTTCAGCTCTGTTATAGATACAAGTACATATAAAGTAATAAAGTGGGCTATGAGGCTTATGTTGCCCGACAAAGTATTAGAGTTTTTGAATAAAAAAGATTACTATCAAGAAACAGTTCCAGTTAATCCAGAGCTTGCAGCTCGTTGTGGAGTAGAGGATAGGCAAAGATACTATGAAATAGGCAGATATGCAACAAGAAAGAGGGACGTATATGAATACAGAAGAGTTATGAGTAGTCAGAGAGTGCTGTCACAGGTTAGTGGTACTGATGCCAAAATGTCTCATGAGTACGGCTTGATTATAAGAGATCCATCTGCTGATAAGAGAATAATCGAGTACTGCTTTAGTGTACCATATGAACAGTACGTTAGAAAGGGCAATACCAGAGACCTTGCGAGAAGAGCTACAGAGGGTATTTTACCCAATGAAATTAGACTAAACCATAAAAGTAGAGGCTTTCAAAGTGCAGATTGGATACAAAGGGTTATTCCTAGTATGGATACAGTAAGATATGAATTATCAAATTATCTGAAGGATGATATGTTTAGGTATTATGTGGACTCAAAAAAAATAAAGAATACACTTGAAAATTTAACGATTAATAATAAAGGTATTGCAAATTCAGAGTTAAGAATGCTAATTGTTAGCTTAATATTTGGTAAGTTTCTAAGCTTCTATGAGAAGATTTAAAAAGGGAATCTATTTATTTATTAAAATAGATTACATAGTGCTAAGGATAAAGGAGGTGTAAGATATGAAAGAATGGAAAAGACCCGAGTTAACTATATTAGGAGCAGAAAAGACCGCAGCTGGTGGTGTTAGTAATGTTGCGGACTCAGGCTGGATAACTGACCCAAACAACCCTAATCAGCATATGATGACAAGCTCATAATTCGATTTTGTTGAGACAAGTCGTAAAATGACTTGTTTCAGCTGAATTATAATTCGAGTTAGTCACGAGAATTTTAATTGCTGACCCCGTAGAAAGACGTGTAATGCTACACGTCTTTTCTATGGTTTTTATTGTCTTATTTTAGATATAAAACTAGGAGGATTTATGAATAATGTTCAAAAATCATTGCTACAGCTTTTGTCAGCTTCCATAAGAAATGATATCTCAGTTAAAATAGATTTGAAGGAGGAAGAGTGGGAGCAGCTTTATAAGGAGGCAAAAGCACATGAGGTGCATTTGATTATTTATAATTTATATAATTATTCAGTAGGGGAAAATCTACAAAGCGTACAAGGCTCATCATTGAAAAAATATTGGAAAAAAATTAATTTACTAACTCAACTATGTCTGGAAGCTCGCTTGACAGTAATAAAACAGGTTTTAAGCGATTTGAAATCAAATGGTATTGAGGTTATAGTGCTTAAGGGCTTATACATTAGAAGCTTATATCCTCAGGAAAAATCCAGAACAATGGGAGATATTGATTTACTAGTAAAAAAGATTGATTTAGAGAGAGCGGTAAAGGTACTAGAAGCCATTGGATATAAGAAAAGCGATCAAGACAATAATATGCATGTGAATTTATCACATGAAAAATATATTAACATAGAGCTTCATTATGCGGCCAGCAGAAGTGACATATTAAGCAAGGCAGCAGACTTTAATCATGAGCTATGGAATTCATGTAAAAGGGTAAGGCTGTATGACGTAGAATGCTTAATACCATCAGATATTAATCACATAATCTTTTGCTGCTTACATATGGCAAATCATTTTAAATATTGCGGCTTTGGTTTAAGGCAGCTTTGTGATTTGGTTGTTTTGCTTGAAGGTGTTTATGATGGGTTTGAGTGGGATGATTTTTTAAGTAAGGTAAGGAGGTATGGCATAGGGACCTTTACTGAAGCAATACTAATAATATGCAGTAGATACCTTAAGCTTTATATACCAGTTAATATACTTAGAGAGATATCTGGTAATGATACATACATATCCTTGCTTATAGACGAAATCTTATCATCAGGTGTATTTGGTTTAAAGTCCAAGGCACGGGTATCAAATAACGCTCTCGCTAATTACTTGTTAAGCGAGAATGGAAATGAGAAGAAAATTCGCGTTTTAAGATACCTATTTCCTCCAAGAAATAAGCTGTGTGATACATACTCCTATGCAAAAAATCATTTTATACTGATACCAGTGGCATGGATACATAGAATTATTCAAAATATTCTCAGAACTGATCTGAGATTATTAGAGAAAAAACCAGATACAGAGCATATAAAAAACCACATAAAGCTGGTCAAATGGCTAAGTATTAAATAAAAATTTAAGAATTGTATTAGAATAGGTATTATATTATGAAAAAACTTATGAGTAAAAAAGATATATCTAATTTAAAGGCTTTGACTTGGTTGTTGAAATGCACTAAAGCCTATAGGCTCTCAATATTTATACTTGTAGTATTAAATATTGCAGTTACGCTTAGTACGGTTTTTGTTGCTATTGTTTCACGAAGCATTATAGATAGTGCTGTGGAAAAGTCTGCAAATCAGGCAATTAAAGGGATAGTAATAATGGGAGTTCTGATGATTTTTCAGATGCTTGCTAATAGTCTGGTTTCCTTTAAAACTATTCAGGTACGAGAGCTTATGAGAAATAAGCTTCAGCTTAATTTTATTAAGCAAACATATAATATTGAATGGCTTGCAATAAATAAATATAAAGCTGGAGATATTCAAACAAGGATAAATAGCGATATAAGAAATATCATTGAGGTTTGGGTGTCGATATTACCAAAGGTGATTTCTTTAATTGTTCAGTTGATATCAGCATTTGCAGTTTTATTTTATTTTGATGCAGTATTGGCTATCTTTGCATTTGTAATTAGTCCGGCTACCGTTGTTATTAGCTGGTTTATTGGCAAGCGTTTGAAAGAGATACAGCACCAATTCCAAAAGGCAGAAGGAGCGTTTTGTTCTTTTGTGTATGAGTCTCTTCAGAATATAGTAATACTAAAGGTTTTCAAATCAATTCAATATAATCTAAATCAGGTGATAGCTTTACAGAAACAAAAATTATATCTAGAAATGAATAGAACAAAATTTAGCGTATTGGCAAACCTTGTTCTTGGTATTGGTTATAGGGTAGGCTTTTTTATCGCCTTTGCGTTTGGGGCGTTTAGGATATCACTTAATGAAATCACATTTGGTACCTTTACTGCATTTTTGCAATTAGTTGGACAGATACAAGCACCAATAGAAGGCTTGTCAAGAACAATTCCGCAGGTTGTTTCTAGCTTGGCTTCTGTTGAAAGAATTTTGGAATTTGAATTACTTGAGACCGAAAGTATAGATGTGAATAAAAGCATTATTAATATGATGCCTTCTGGTATTACACTTAACAAGGTTACCTTTGGATATGGTCAAGGTAGCCAAGTATTAAAAAATGTATCCGTACAGATTAAGGCTGGAGAGACGATAGCGTTATTAGGAACATCAGGAGAGGGTAAAACCACTTTGATTAGAATATTACTGTCTTTGTTGAAACCTCAGAGTGGGGAGGTGTTAATGAATTTTGGCAATCTATCGTTTGCTTTATCGGCATATATGCGAAGGTATTTCTCCTATGTTCCTCAGAGTAAATCCTTATTTTCAGGGAGTATTGAGTACAACCTTAAATTAGCTAACCAAGAGGCTACCGAGGAGGAGCTTAATAAGGCAATATCAGCCTCTTGTCTCAATGATTTTATGAACCGTTTACCAGAAGGTATTAATACTGTAATTGGCGAGAGGGGTATTGGACTTTCAGAGGGTCAGGCTCAAAGGCTTATTATAGCAAGAGCCTTGCTTCACAATGCACCATTTCTTATACTTGATGAGGCAACCTCTGCTTTAGATTCTGGAACGGAGGAAAAGCTAATAACTAATTTAAAGTATTATTATCCTGAAACGACAATTATTGCAATAACGCATAGGACCTCTATACTTAGAATATGCGATTCTGTATATAGTATTACTAATGGGCACTTAACCTCAGCTTATGATGAAAAAAAGGCGGTATGTAATGCATAGCTTTACCTGATTTTTATGCTAATATGGAAATTTTTTTTTATTCTAGCATAATATAAATAGTAGTAGAGTTGAAAGGGTATGGTCTATGTGATAACAGACTTGATTGCTGAAAAAAAGAATAAAATTAAGGAGCTTTTGCAAAGGGTAAGTGTACTTGAAAATAAGATGGATGACCTAGGAACATGGTATTACTATAGCAATGTTATTAAAAATGGTAATTTTGTTGATGGCACTGGGTGGAGTACAACAAATGGAAGTATAATAGTAAATGATAATAGTCTAACATCAACTGGTAATGGTAAGGGCCCAACTGTAGAAATACTAAGCCGTGTTAGCTTGAAGGAGACAAACAATAAAACCTTATTAGTTACCGTAACCCTTGAGTCATTAAATAGTAATATATATAGCTTTGATGCAGTACTATTTGGGACTGGTGGAGCGGGATATCAAATCATAAATCTCAAAACAGGAAGTATTACTGTAAATCGAGTTTATACAATTTATAAGCTAGTAACCATCTCAACCCTTACATCTATTAATTATTTCAATATACGGCATAATTATGAATCTAGTTCTAAGGCAAAGAATTCAGCTGTGAAAATAAGCAAAGTAATGGTTACTGAGGTAGATAAGTTTTTTAGAGGATTTTCTGCTCATGAATTAGCAAATTTTTTTACATTTGAGGCGGAAAGTGGAGTAGCATTTGTTCCTAATACTATGGTAAGCAGTGTTATAAATGTGAGAAGCTATGGGGCTGTTGGTGATGGAATAAATGACGATTCAATGGCAATTCAGAAAGCTCTTGATTCAGCCTGCAATGGTGGAGGGGAAATGCTTTTTCCACAAGGTGTATATAACATAAGTAG
>QKEK01000018.1 GCA_003251775.1 Clostridia bacterium
AATAAGCAGTTTAAAACAGAAATAATATGACATGCAGTTGTCAAGTTAATAATAGTATACTAATTCTATTAATTGTGCAAATAACAAGGTTCTTAGAGTATATTACGTTGTTGTAAATTTATACACTATTTTGCGATGATTTGAATAAATATACACAAATACTGCACATGTTGAGCATGATTTTGCATTTAGAAGTTTTAAAAAGGAAGGCGTGAGTTTATGAGTATTATAAGTGTTGATAGCAGTAACATTGAAAAGGAGCATATTTGTTGTGCCATTTCAGATAAAAAGGGTGAAACCTGTGTATCCTCCAAGAAAGCATGGATGAAAAGTCAATTTGATAATGGGCTTGTTTTTAAAAAGCTTGATGCACGAGGAAAGGTCTTTATTGAGTATATTTCCGCTGAAAATGCTTGGTGTCCTGTGGAGGGGGAGGACTACATTTATATTAATTGTTTTTGGGTTTCAGGGAAATTCAAGGGTCAGGGTTACGCAAATATGTTGCTGGATGAATGTATAGCTGATGCTAAGGCACAGAACAAAAAAGGGCTTGTCATTCTTTCCTCAATTAAAAAAATGCCATTTTTATCAGATCCAAGTTATCTAAAATACAAGGGGTTTAGAGTATGTGATACAGCAAAGCCATATTTTGAGCTTTTATATTTACCGTTCAAGGAAAATCAGGTAGTACCTAAGTTTAAGGCTTGCTGTAAGAATGCTACTATTGATGAAAAAGGGATGGTTTTATATTATTCCAATCAATGTCCTCATACTGATAAATATGCACCATTAATAGCTGATATAGCCAAATCAAAGGGGCAAAGCGTAAAGCTTAAAAAGATAGAATCGAAGAATCAGGCACAAAATGCTCCATCTCCATTTACAACATACAGCTTTTTCTATGACGGTATTTTTACAACCAACGAAATATTCTCAGAAAGCAAATTTATAAAATTTCTTAATGAAAAGGGCTTATAAATAGAATTAAAAAATATTTCGTAAAGGAATAATGTCTGAATAGACATTCTTATTGTAAACAATAAGAATTCATTTGAGTGTGTAGAATATTTTTTAGAAGAAATACTAGTTAAATAGTTTTTTAGGGCAATTTGCAATTTAGAAGCTGTAGACCTATTGGTTTATGTAGCAAGTCTTCACATAAGAGTTTAAAAGTTCTTTTAGTAAATTTGAAGTCTGAATAGTTATCAAACAAATAGCAATTTGATTTGATTTTTTCAAAAATGTATTGCAAACTCAGTAATTTATAGTTATAATTTAAGGGTCTATTTAGGCTTATTATGATAAACAGGGGGAGATGTAATGGCTGCAAAGGTTGTTGTTGGAACACAATGGGGAGACGAAGGTAAAGGGAAATACATCGATATACTTGCTCACGATGCAGACTATGTCGTAAGATTTTCAGGTGGCAATAATGCCGGACATACGATTATTAATAAGGGTGTAAAATACGCACTTCACTTAATACCCTCTGGGATATTACATGAAGGGAAAAAATGTATCATAGGCAACGGTGTAGTAGTTGACCCTGCTGTGATACTTAAAGAGATAGAAGGGCTAGAGAGTAAGGGCGTTAGTGTAGAAAATCTATATATAAGTGATAGGGCACATGTAATTATGCCATATCATAAGGCTTTAGACGCCTTGCAGGAGGAAGCAAGAGGGGCTTCTGGTATAGGTACTACCAAAAGGGGTATTGGACCAGCATACTCTGATAAGGCTGAGCGTTGCGGCATAAGAATTGGAGATTTCATTGATCAGGAGATTTTTGCTGAAAAAGTGAGAGAAAATCTTAAAATAAAAAATGCAATAATTGAAAAGGTATACGGAGGAGAGCCGTTTAATGCAGAACAGATTATAGACGAATACTCCGAATATGCAAAAAGGCTTACTAAGCATGTAACAGACGTTAATGCGATGATACATGATGCAGTTGATGAGGGGAAAGTAATCCTTTTTGAAGGTGCACAGGCTATGTTTTTGGATATGGATTTCGGAACCTATCCCTATGTTACATCATCAAATCCAATAGCTGGCGGGGTTTGTACAGGAGCTGGTGTTGGACCCAAAATGATTGGAGAGGTATACGGAATAATGAAAGCATATACGACAAGAGTAGGTGCAGGACCGTTTCCGACAGAACAGGATAATGAAATTGGCGATACAATTCGTGAACTAGGTCATGAATATGGTACTACAACAGGTCGTCCAAGACGTTGTGGATGGTTAGATGTAGTCATGATTAGATATGCAGCGAAGGTAAATGGCTTGACAGGTCTTTGTATCAATCACTTAGATACTATTGGAAAATTAAAGAAAATTAAGCTTTGTTCTTCATATATTCTTGATGGTGAAAAAATTAACTATATCCCAGCTTCGTTAAAGCAATTGGCTAAATGTGAGCCAGTATATGAAGAATTTGATTCATGGGAGGAAGATATTTCAAGTGTAAGAAGCTTTGAAGAGCTTCCTCAAAATGCGAAAAAATATATTAGAAGAATAGAGGAAATCTCAGGGGTTAAGGTGAGTTATTTAGGAGTTGGGCCTGACAGAGAGCAAACCATTAGACTATAATACAGGTCGTAAACGCACAATTGCTGTTTAATAATCTTAACATCAAAAACAAAGGGGCTGTCGCACTAGTTATCAAAAAATAGCCGTGCAACAGTCTTTTTTGATTGTGTATAGGATAAGATTCTTATGCTGTCCACTATCATTGATAGCATAGACAGCTTAGAGCTATTGATATGAAGAGTATACTGCGTTGTTGTATATTTATATGCTATTTTGTATTATTTTGAATACATATATGAAAATACTGCACTTTTTGAGTAAGATTTTTCATAAATATGTAGTAACTATTCAGACAATAATCTTTATAAAGGTATTACTGTTGCTTTTTAGCTCTTATGTGAAGACTTGAGGCATATGAAATAAGTCGTATAGCTTCTAGTTGTTAATTGCCCTAAAAGGCTTAGTGTGGTTCGTATGTCTGACCTTTAGGGAGTTTACGAACACCACTTGCTTTTTAGGGCAATTTGCAATTTAGAAGCTGTAGACTTATTGGTTTATGTAGCAAGTCTTCACATAAGAGCTTAAAAGCTTATTTAGATAAGTTAAGGTCTGAATAGTTACAATATGTAACAACGCAAAAAGCTTTATGAAATAAAATATTTGGATTTTACCATAGTTTTGTGATATTCTTAAACTACTTAGTTTATTTTGCTACCGATAGAAGGAATTGGGGTCGTTGTATGCATAAAACTCAGAGGACTTTTAAATTTGAATTATTAGAAAGAAATCCACATAATACTGTATATCTTAAATTAAGTAGGCGTATTATGGCTCTGTTCTTAATCCCTGCTATTATTCTTAGCCTGATTATACTTTTAATTTTAGATAATACTAAACTTAAAAATAAACAAGCTGTTGAGAGTCAGGTTATATTATTAGGTGATATTATAATTGAAAGAATTGATACGCTTTTCGATAAATTCCATAGAATTAGCTGTAAAAAAGATGTAGGCTTAAGCTTGGATCTACTATCAAATAATAACCCTGAAGGCATTAAAAAAATACTATCCTTGCTAGATGAACAAGGAATAGATGAGTCATACTTATGTTCAGTGATTTTATACAATACATCTAGCAAAAAAGGTACACAGGTATATAAAAAAGAAATGCAGCTATCAATTAATAAGTATTTTGCGATACCAACTAAGCATAGCTACTCAAACGATACGCTTTTCCAATCTGATTTGAGATTTGGGGTTGTAGAGCGTTTTAATAAAGGAGGTACTTATTATAGGGTATTTAGCTTTGCTTTTTCCCCTTTTTCAGATAGAAATGAGCTGATTGTTTGTGATTTTGATATAGATTTAGTCAATGATTTAATACAATACAGAGGTTTAGAATACACCCTCTTTAACGGAGATACAAACGATATAATAGCATTTTCCGCTTCCCTTCCTAAAAATATAAGTCTGAATTTGAAGGATAAGGAGATTAGGTATACAATTAATGGAGATATGATAACATCACATTATGGCAAATTTATGTGGAGGATTAACCTAGTTGCAACAAAAGAATTCTATGAGAAGCTAGGTGAAAAAATAAAGGTTGATTTTAAAATAATACTAATTTATCTGGTGTCAATTCCATGTATGTATTTGCTTGTCTGGCTTGGACTTAAATATAGGCTTGAACCGCTTAGAAATATTTCGGACACCTTAGAAAAAAGCTATGAAAACCCAATTACAGAGCTTGCAGTATTACAGGATAAGATAATTGCTACTAAAATAGAGCAAAAGGAGGCCCAGATTATCTCTCTTCAAAATCAGATAAATCCACACTTCTTATATAATACTCTTGATACTATAAGAGGAGTAGCTATAATTAATAATGTTCCTATGATAGCAGAGATGTCAAAAAGGCTATCCTTACTTTTTAGGTATAGTATGCAGAATGAAATTGAGGTATCTATAAAAAGTGAGCTTAATAATATTCAGGACTATTTAACTATTCAGAATTTCAGGCATGATAACAGGTTTATGCTGATAATAAATGCACCTGTAGAGGTAGGAACATATAAAATATTGAGGCTGACCTTACAGCCACTTATTGAGAACTGCATAAAGCATGGACTTGAAAATAAGGTGACTAAGGGACTAATTAAGGTAGATATTCGTATTATGGACAAAATTCTAAAAATAGTTGTTACTGACAATGGAACTGGTATTCGTTCGGATAAGCTAGAGTATTATAATGAATTGTTTCAAAGACCAGTATCACAAACATACTACTCAAAGGAAAGTAAGAGTGTTGGTTTAATAAATGTGAATACAAGAATTAAGCTTTATTATGGCTATAAATTTGGAGTAAGATTTATTGAAAAGGAAATTGGGGCATGTATAGAACTAACTATCCCAACAATAGCATCTGATGAATAAATTTTTAGTATATTGAGGGAGGCGAAATATTGAGGGTTATAGTAGCAGAGGATGAAAGATATGTGAGAGCCACAATTATATCTATACTACCATACCAAAGTATGGAGATAACAATTGTTGCAGAAGCTTCAGATGGGCGGGAGGCATTAGAGTGTTGCAGGGAGTATACACCTGATGTATTAATTACTGATATTAGAATGCCTGAAATTAGTGGACTTGACTTAATAGAAAGAGTAGTAAAGATATGTCCTAACATCCACATTGTGATTATAAGTGGTTTTGATTGCTTTGACTATGCTAAAAGGGCTATGTCACTGGGGGTTAAGCATTATTTATTAAAACCAGTTGAAGAAGAAGATTTAAGTAATGCGTTAAGTAGCATATATTTAGAGATAAAGAACAGGCTAAAGGAAACTGGTGATGCGACAGAGCTACAGCGTAAGCTAAAACAGTTGTTACCCTTGAGTATAGAAAAATCATTAAATACACTAGTAAGAAATGATTTGCTTATAGACGGTAGATTCTATTCTAATCTAAGTGAGGCAGGCATTAAGTTTTTGCATACATACTATAGTGTTATAATATCAGAATTTACTAGTGAAGGGGTATCTACTGAAAGCGATGGCTTTCATAATAAGCATATATATAAATCAAGTGATTTTGATTGCTATAGAGCTATGGATTATCAAAGAGAAAACACATACTTTTATATTGTAAATCATAGCTTTAGTAAGGATGAGTATATTTCAAAAATGATAGATTTAGTAAAGCAATTAAAAGAACAGCATGGTTACTTAAATATAATTGGTATAAGTGATGTGGGAACGAAGATAAATATGCTAGGAATGCTATATGAACAGGCATTGAGTGCGTGTGAATTATATTTCTGGAAGCAACAAAAGGATGTATTCGTTTATTCTACAAATTGTTTTAGTGAGCTAAAGGATTTTTCACACAAACGGGAAGAAATGTCTAGAAAGCTAGCTGATTATTTAAGGCTTAATAATACAAATGAGGGGATTTTATCATTCCTACAGCTTATTGAGGAGCTGAGTGCTTCAGAACCAATGATTAATCCTTCTGTGTTAAAGGATTTTGTTTTTTTGATTTTATGTGATGTCTTAAAGGAATTGAATATGGAATACCTTGATATCATTAAGGAGTATGATATTAACCAAAACATATATAATTCCAGAAGTATAGTACAAATAAAAAACATAATCAAGAAAAGCATAAATACCTTTGCTGATAGATATCAAAGCAGGTTAGTATCAGAATCGCCCGTTATTGGAGTTAAAAGGCTTATAGAGCAAAATCCAGAGAGTGACTATAGCCTAGAGCAATTAGCAAAATATGCAGGGTATCATATAACTCATTTTAGTGAATTGTTTAAAAATGAGGTTGGGATGTCCTTTATTGAATTTAAGAAAACAACCAAAATGAACTATGCTAAGGAGCTACTTGAAAAGACCAGTTTTAAAATAGACCAAATTGCTGAACGTCTTGGTTATAATGATTCTAAGTATTTTATCAAGCTTTTTAAGGCTTATTTTAATGAATCACCTAATCAGTACAGAAAAAAGTACACCTTTTTTCCTAAAAAATAACCTTTTCAAAAAGGGAATATATTGGTAAAATAATTGTGTGAGAATATTAAGAAGATTTGATGGTATGCTTAGATGATTAAACAAATTTTAATTATAATTGAAATGGAGTGTTATTGAATGGAATCAAATAATTACACAATGCTATTAGAGCGGATAAAAGCTAACATAGAAAAGGTTATTATTGGTAAGCCTAAAACTATTAATCAGATAATTAATTCAATAATTAGTAATGGACACGTCTTGATTGAGGATGTTCCTGGTATAGGTAAGACTACGCTTATATCTGCAGTGGCTAAGACAATAAACCTTTCATTTAAGCGTATTCAGTTTACTCCAGACATATTACCTGCTGATATCACTGGGTTTACCATTTATAATCCCAAACAAGGTGATTTTCAATTTCGTCATGGTACAGTTATGAGCCAAATAGTTCTAGCAGATGAAATAAACAGGGCTTCACCAAAAACACAATCAAGTATGCTGGAGGTTATGGAGGAAAGACAGGTAACTGTAGATGGGGTAACATATAAGCTTCCTGATCCATTTATTGTATTTGCTACACAAAATCCTATAGAGTATTTAGGAACATATCCATTGCCAGAAGCTCAATTAGATAGGTTTCTAATGAAAATTAGCGTAGGATATCCTTCACAAGACGATGAAATCCATATTCTTAGCACATATCAAAAGAGTAATCCATTAGAATCATTATCGCCAGTGGCAGATGCTTCTGATATACAGGAGATGCAGAGGCTAGTAAGAGAGGTGCATGTTGATGAAAGCCTAAAGGCATACATAGTTCAGCTAGTTTCAGCGACAAGAAATATGCCTGATGTATTACTAGGATGCAGTCCGAGGGCGGCAATTGCTCTAATGAGAGCCTCACAGGCTAACGCCTTCATTCTTGGTAGAAGCTTTGTTATACCAGAGGATATTAAAAATGTAATAGTATCAGTACTTTCGCATAGACTTGTTCTTAGTAGAGAGGCGAAGCTCAAAAATATTACAGAGGAAAAGGTGATTAATACGGTATTATCTTCTGTATTTGTACCAGTAGTTAAATAGATTATTGGGCAAAAAGGTAAAACTGTAAATTGTAAGATTATGGGTGCAACGTGGTATCTCAGGAATGGAGGTGGAGTAAATGAAAAAAAGTAGAATTGTATATATTTGTATATTTGTTATGGCATTAATTAATGTTTACTTCAGTGGAGGTTTTTTGCCTTGGACTCTGTTTAATGCTTGTATTATATTACCGATAGTGTCCTTGTTATATTCTCTTTATATATATTTAAGATTTAAATATGTTGAGGAACGAGAGGGGAGATATTTTGTAAAGGGTGATAACATGAAATACAAGTTTAGTATTAGCAATGAAGACATACTTATTTATCCATATATTAACATTAAGTTTTTTGCTTCAGAGGTGCTTTGCAATAAGCATTTAGAAGAGAAGCTTCTTACAGTCACTCCTTTTTCTTCTAAGACATTTGAGCTTTCTATAGAATGTAAATTTAGAGGTGTATATGAGGTAGGTATATCATCTATAGAAATAGTAGACTTTCTGAATATTTTTTGTTTAAGATATAAACCCAATGAAACAAAGCAAATAGTTGTATATCCGCGAATTGTACCGATATCCTATTTCCAAACAGAGGAAACCTTTCAATCAGACTTAAAAACCTCTACAATAAGTGCAAGTCAAGGAAAGTCTTCATTTTACAACTTAAGAGAATATGTAACAGGTGATAGTCTTAAAAGTGTTCACTGGAAATTGAGCTCAAAATTCTATAATTGGATTGTCAAGACTTACGACAGTCATATGGAGGAAAATATAGTTTTGTTTATGGATTTGAGGAAGGTTACTGATAATACCGAAGAAGCAATTGTTATTGAAGATAAGCTAATTGAAGCGGTAACCTCAGTCTCGAATTATTTCCTACAAAGCTGGTTTCCTGTAACTCTATTCTATTATGATAATAAGTTTATTAGGGTTGATGGTAATAACCCTGTTGATTTCAATTCCTTTTACAATATATTTGCTAAAATACAGTTTAATTCTAGTGTACCATTAGATAAGTTGATTCAAGCGTTTATGGAGAATTACAAGCAGAAAAGTACAATTTTTGCATTTACTGCTCTGCCTGACTCTGAGATATATGATAAGATGCTTATAGAAAAGGAAAATGGTAATATGGTGAATTTGTTTTATGTGAAAAAAAATAAGGACATTCATGAGGAAGTTGTAGAAGCTATAATAGATAAATCTGCGAAGGCAGGCATTGGTGTCCATATTATTGAGGATGTTGCATAGCCATGGTATCAGTGTAGTGAGAGGTGTAGTAGAGCGTATGGATAATAGTATACAAATGAATAAAAAAGAGCTGTCATGGTTTCAAAAGGCTATATTTAAGCCATTTGAATTTATTCCTGGAATTATATTTACTGTTTCATTAACTTATTCAATAACCAATGTTGTGGTATTAAGTATAGATGTTTCTCAGATTATTATAGTATCTATACTACTCTTTGCTTTATTTGCGATGGCTTCTATAAATCGTAAGGCGAGTATGGTAATTGCTATCGGAGCTACCTTGTGTGTATTATGTGTATTACTGATAATGTTTACTAAAGGAAGCGGTAAGGCTCTTCTAGGTATTCTAAAGGAGTTTTTTGTATGGGTATACTACTATTCATTTGTATGGGAAACAACAAGTAATAACATATACATTTTCTCGGTCATATATGCTGTTTTATTATGCACTTTAATTTCAGTGTTTTCATGGTTTTTTTGCTACAAAAGAGGTAACACTCTTGTTGTCTTAATTATAGGGCTCACCATGTATAGCTTTATGTTTTATCAGAATACTACCTCGGTAAAGCCAGTAGCCTTCTACATGTTTATTTTATCTGTTATCTTAACATATTTCACAGAAATCTATCAAAAGAGGAATAAGAATAATGAGCAACAGCTAGTAGCAGGGAGGGGGTTGTTTAATCTATCTATTATGCCTGTTGTAATAATAGTTCTGCTATTTACCCATACTCTTCCTGTATATGAATTGCCCATTCAGTGGGAATGGATGGATAGTAAGATAAACTCATTATATGATATACTTTTTGATAAGTACTATAACTATAAATATAATGAATTTTCTATTGCTCAAACTGGGTTTGGTGAAGATGGGAGATTGGGAGGCAAGGTCGACACGGATAATAAAGTAGTTATGACGCTTAAAAGTGATAATATATTTTATTTGCGAGGAAGAGCTTCAAACTATTATAATGGACATCAGTGGTTATCACAGTATGATTTAGACTTTAGTTTAGAGGATTATTTCAATTTGGAGGCTACAGAGAAAAAATATAGTGACTATTTAGGATTTACTGATTATAGAATATCCGCAAAAAAGAATATTGTAGATGGAAGATTAAACTACACTAGGTTAAAAACTGGAACTCTGTTTTTACCTCTTAAGGGTATAGCAATAAAATCAATTGAGCCTCAGGTTAGCATAAATAATGATATAAACAGCATTTATTCTACCAATGAGCATATAGCAGATAAATATAACTATACCTTTGAGGTTGAAAAGAAATCCTTCATAGATGAAATCAAATATATTACTCAGGAGAGCACAAGTGGCTACTATAAGTCCTTAGAAGAAAATTTGATTTTTAATACAAGGGGTACTATTGACATTAATAAATTTAATACATTTCGCCAATTTCAGGAGAGTAGGAGAAAGACTGGGATTCTGAGCTATTTATTAGAAGAGGGTTATGACCTGAACAGTCTTAAAAACTATGCAGAATACATTAAAAGAAATTTCGCAAAAACATATCCAGACTTGCCTGAAAGAGTTAAACAGCTAGCTTTATCCATAACAGAGGATAAAGCTACACAGTATGATAAGGTGAAGGCTATAGAGAGTTTTTTAATAAATTCTGATTATGAGTATACATTGAGCCCTGAAGATACGCCGTTTGATAGAGATTTTGTAGACTATTTTCTTTTTGAACAAAAGGAAGGCTATTGTACATATTTTGCTACTAGCATGTGCGTAATGCTACAAAGTATAGGGATTCCTGCAAGGTATGTTGAAGGCTTTGTACCCTCAATGGATAGTAAAAATATGGGAAGTTATAATATAACAAACCAAAATGCACATGCGTGGGTAGAGGTGTATTTTGAAGGCTATGGATGGGTAGATTTTGAACCCACTCCCGCATTTGTTTCAACAATGTCTTACGCAAAAT
>QKEK01000252.1 GCA_003251775.1 Clostridia bacterium
AAGGTTGAAAAGAAGCTCATAATTAAGGCAGAAGCTACATCCACTGAAGCAGAAGTAGAAGCACAAATTCCTGCGACTCTATTTGCAAAGGTTAAGGATAGTGCTATAGATAAGGTGAAGGTAGATACCGGTGCGGCAGCATTAAGCGTTGAGCCTGACTTTATTGAAATGCCTGCTGGTTCTACAGTATCCCTTTCAGTTAACAACAAAGAGCTAACAGCTGATGAAAAGGATAAGCTAAGTGATGATCAGAAAAAGCTTGTAGCAAGTGGTGCTAAAGTATTTGACTTTAATGCGGCAGTAGTTTCTGAACAAGGTCAAACAAGTAAGGTTTCTAGCTTTAAGAAAAAAATTGATGTATCCATACCATATACTCCTGCAACAGGTGAGAATCCAGAGAAGATTACTGTTTTGTTCTTTAATGAGACTACAGGTAAGGTTGAAAACATGATTGGTAATTATGATGCTGTTACTGGAACTGTTAACTTTAAGACAGATCACTTTAGTAAATATATCGTAAAGAGTGTTGATGTTGACTATAGTGATGTCCAAGACAGTGCTTGGTATGCAAAATATGTTGAGGTACTTACATCAAAGGGTATTATTAGTGGTAATGGCGAAGGCAAGTATAATCCAAACGGAAAAGTGACAAGAGCAGAATTTGCTACTATGGTTGCGCTTGCTAAGCAGTTAACTCTAGGTGAAAGCAAAGCTACTTTCCCAGATGTAGATTCATCAGCGTGGTATGCAAAATACGTATTAGCAGCGGCTGATGATAAGATTATTTCAGGGTATACAGATGGAAGCTTTGGTCCAATGGACAATATACTAAGAGAGCAGATGTGTGTGATGCTAGTAAACGCGTTAGGAGATCAAGCACCTGACATCGAGTCTTCATCAATGAGCTTTAAGGATAAAAATTCAATTTCTAGCTATGCAAAGACAGCGGTGGCTAAAGCAGTTAATGCTGGCTTTATAGCTGGAAATGGTGATAACAACTTTGCACCAAAGGACTGTGCTACAAGGGCAGAGGCAGCAACAATTATATACTTGTACTTCTTCTATAACAAGTAGTATTTATAAAATTAGTTTTTTAACAGGTGTGGCAAACGTAAGTTTGCTACGCCTGTCTATAAACAAAAATCGGATTAGGAAGTTGTGGGATGAAAAACCGAATTGTAAAAGTAGTACTTATTATTGTAACCGTAGTAGTCGCCGGCATAGCAGGCATGTGTATTCCCATGTATAATCAGGTTAAGACAGAGGACAGATATTTAAGTGCTTCTACTAAAACTGAAATAGATGCTGGTAAATCTGGCAGGGAATTGTCAGAGGTAGAAGAGAAGACTGATAGAAAAGCAATTATAAAATTAACTGAAAAGAATGACAAAGATAAAGAAGAGAACGATAACATATTAAATGCTAAGGTAGCAAATGATGAGTTGGTAAAAAACAACTTAGAAGGTAAAGAAATAGAGTCATATGTGCCAGATGAGGAAAAAGGAAATAATAAGCCAAAAAATAATGGAGATGCTTATGATAGATTAGAAGACAAGGAAACAGAAAGCAAAGGGATTATTGATGATAATATAATAGATAATGATAAGTCAACAGAGAACGTGGATAAGCTAGAGGAAGAGCATAAGGAGACTCCAATTACTACTGGTGAAGAAGCAGAAATGGGTTCTTTGGAATGGATAGAAAAAAAGATAGAAGAAAATAGAGATTACATTGAAAATGAAGAGGATATCAAGGATTTCAAGCAAATCTTTAGTAAAATAGATTATAAATACATTCAGAGGTTATATCAAGACGAAGTGACAGAGAAAGAACAGACCGAAATAAAAAGCTACTTGCATCAACAGCTAACTGATTATGAGTATCAGCGAACAAAGGTGCTTCTCATAAAGTACTATAGATTGTTGGATGAATAGCATTTAAGCTGGTGGTTATCTTGGGAATCATTAGCCTAAATAGTGGGGGGTGAGGGAATGATTGACATCCATAGCCATATCTTATATGGTGTTGATGACGGCTCGAAGGATGAGCAAATGACATTAAATATGCTTAAAATTGCAGAGCAGGAGGGGATTCGTTCAATCATTGCTACACCCCACTACATTACAGGAGTTAAGGAATACAGTGTTAGCAGACAGGAGCTTTACTTTAATTTAGTAAAGAAGCTTGTAGACATAAACGATGTACCGATATCGGTGTATTATGGAAATGAAATTTTATTGGATCAGTTTGTACTAGAAAACTTGAAAAAAGGAAAATGCAAAACGCTTAATAGTACCAAGTATGTTTTAGTAGAATTTCCTATGACAAATATTCCACCATATTCTGAAAGTGAAATAAGTAAGCTGGTACAGAATGGGTATAAGCCTATCATTGCACACCCTGAGCGAAATTATGAGTTCATTAATCATCCAGAAAGGCTTGATCTGTTTATTGAGATGGGAGCCTTGACTCAAATAAATGCGACATCTATAACTGGACTTGTAGGCAAGGAGCCTCAGCAGACAGCCAACAACATTTTGAAAAGAGGACAGGCGTCGTTTGTAGCTTCAGACAGTCATACAGATAGAAGAAGAGCACCTAGGCTACAGAAGGCCTATGAGGAGGTAGCTTCGGTATTGAGCAAGGAAGCTACAGATATTTTGTTCAAAGTAAACCCAGAGAATGTTATTAACAACAAAGAGACTATAAGGCTTCAGCCAATACAAGAGAAAAAAAGTAGGCTGTTTAGCTTTATATCAGAATATAAATCACTTTTACAAAAGAGGAAGTCAATGGAGGTATAGATATAAATGGAAAACGAATTCGAAGAAATAGACATTAGAGAGATACTTCATATATTGCTTATGAG
>QKEK01000259.1 GCA_003251775.1 Clostridia bacterium
TTTCAGGGTTTCCAAACATAACACCAACCTTCTCACGTAATTGGTTTATGAATATGGCAACGGTTTTTGATTTACTTATTACACCTGAAAGCTTTCTGAGTGCTTGAGACATAAGTCTTGCCTGAAGACCTACATGCGTGTCTCCCATTTCACCGTCAATTTCTGCCTTTGGTACTAATGCTGCTACAGAGTCAATAACTATAATATCAATCGCACCACTTCGTACTAAAGCCTCTGCAATTTCCAAAGCCTGTTCGCCTGTATCTGGCTGAGAGACAATTAGATTGTCAATATCAACCCCAAGCTTTTTTGCGTATATAGGGTCAAGTGCATGCTCAGCGTCAATAAATGCAGCTTCACCGCCAGCCCTTTGTGCTTCTGCTACACAATGAAGTGCAACTGTGGTTTTACCTGATGATTCAGGACCATATATTTCAACTATCCTTCCTCTTGGTACTCCACCTACACCTAAAGCAATGTCTAAGCCTAATGCTCCCGTCTGGATTGACTCTACATTCATGTGTGAGTTTTCTCCTAATTTCATAACAGAGCCTTTACCAAATTGCTTCTCAATTTGACTAAATACAGCCTCTAATGCTTTCTTCTTTTCTGGATTTCCACCCGCCATATCCACAGTCCTCCCCTTTACATATGTATAGTGCATCTATAAATTACAGAGTAAATACTCTACATCTTATACGTTTACTGTCATGAGTTAACCTTCTTAATTTTGTATTAGTCATTATTTCATACTACAAGCCATTGTTTAATTTATAATCCATGTTATTGTTTATTATGCATATCTTGCTTTATATGTCACATTCTACTTCATGTGTCAAACTCTACTTCATTAAACATATTCTGATTTATATATTATATCTAGCTTTATAAAACATATTTGACCTGCTTATGGTTCGTATTCTAACAGCAACCCAATAAGAACACCTGTTCTTATAAGATTATATACTAAATTCCCCTATAAGTCAACAAATATGACCAGTATTTTTTTGCTCTAAAAATTCATAACATCCCTTCCCCCTGTTCTTTCAAGAACTTAAGCAATTTTTAAGAACAATTCTTTCCTGGGAAATAATCAAATTATTTTTTTAAAAAACATGCGTAATTTTTCATATAACCTTTAGCTTTTTAAGACCAACTACTAAGAGGCTCTTTACTGTATCTATTTTGAATAACAAGCCTAGAATACCAAAAATCAATGCACCCAAAAGTACATTAAACCCAAGTGATATGATTTGTAATGTGGAGCTTAAAAGCTTTGAGTCTGTGCTTACCAAAAATAGATTTCTTGTTAAGAACAGAATCGCACCCATAATTAAGGAAGCTCCAAGTAGCTTTAGAAGGAAGGGACTCAATACTTGAATTATGTTTATATTAATCTTTTTGCCGAAAATAATAGTTAGAACAAAGCAGTTAATAGCCACTGATATAACATATGAAAGTGCCATGCCCACTAAATCTAAATTGGTGAAATTCAAGAATATTATATTAAGTATAAAATTCACTATTACACTTACAGCTCCTGTTATCATAGGCGTTTTGGTATCTGATACTGAATAAAACGCTCTGTTAATAATGTAGACAACTGATTGATAGATAAGTGCTAATGAATATACCATTAATGCGGTACTAGAGTATAATATATCATCACCTTGTATTTTTCCATATTTAAACAAGGTACTCATAACCTGACTACTCAAAACTATAATCCCTATCGCAGAGGGTATAGACAGTGTTAATACAACCTTTATTGATTTAAACAGCGTTTTACTATACTCCTTCGTTTCTCCTGCGGCATAGTGGGCAGAGAGTGCTGGAAGCATTGTTGTTGCTATACTCTGTGCAAAAATCCCAAGGGGAACCTGCCATATTTTATCAGCCATATTTAACAGCGTAAGTCTCCCAAACTCAAGAGCAGTAACAAATACCCTTGATAGCATAATGTTCACCTGTACTATTGTTGATGCCATTAAAGCAGGTATAGCCAATTTTAATACCCTAATAAATATTTCATCCCTGAACATTATTTCAAACCTGAAGTATCTAAGCTTTTTGGCAACAAAGGCTAGTTGTAATAGGAAATAAGCTACAGTGCTAAACATTATTCCATTAGCAGTAACAATTAGACCCTTTTCTGTGCCATCCGCAAATACTATAATACTAATAGTACATAAAACATTATACAAAACTGGTCCATACGCAGCCGCAACAAACTTATGATAGGAGTTTAAAATACCATTACACATACCCGCCAGCATCATAAAGGTAATTGATGGGAAGAGTATTCTGGTTATTTTTACTGTTAGATTAACCATTTCCTGCATTTCTATGTTTTCACCGTATCCAATAGCAACTATCTTAATTAATTCAGGTGTAAATATCATACCAAAAATACAGGCTACAACCATTATTACAAAGATTAAATTAACAAATGACCCTATAGCTCTCCAGCCCGTCTCTTCATCCTTTTTTGCTATATAACCTGATAGCACAGGTATTATTGCAGCTCCTATGGCTCCGCCCACAAGAAGGCTATACATTAAATCTGGCAAAATATACGCTGTCAGAAATGCCTGTGAAAGCTCCTTTCCCATTTTGACAGGTAACAGCTGCTCTCTAAGAAAGCCTGTTATTCGACTTAGTACCATAGCAGGCATTATTAATGCAGCTGCATTCATTACTCTTCTGTCGTTTGCCACTAGATTTTATCCCCCGTAAGCTTAAGTAATTTCTTTGGTTTAAGACTTATTTTTCTGGTTAAACCACAAGATTCCCAAGTTGTCCTCTATCTACATTAATGATGTCAACTCAGGTTATTTTCAATATAGTAAATGAGTA
>QKEK01000205.1 GCA_003251775.1 Clostridia bacterium
TCAGTTACGTTGTCAGGGTTGTCATTGTCTTTTGAGTCATCCGATATTAAAGCACAACCGCTAAGCATAGCTATCAATATTGTTATAACCATACCTACATACACGATTTTTTTTATCACCTTACTCACCTCTACTATATTTAATATTTATATTAGACTTTAGTTATGCATTTTTTGTTCCATAAATATAATAGTTTTTTCTACGTGAGTGTTGTTAAATGTTGATATTTATATACTATTACGCTTGCTTTATTATATTATTTAAAAAATTTCAAGCCCGACTGGACAATGGTCTGATCCTAATACCTCAGTATAAATAAATGCGTCTATCAGCTTTTCCTTTAAGGTATCAGAAACACAGAAGTAGTCTATTCTCCACCCAGCATTATTTGCTCTGGCATTAAACATATAGGACCACCACGAATACACATCTGTTTTATCAGGGTAGAAATATCTGAAGGTGTCTATAAACCCATTCTGCAACGCAATATCTAGTTTATCTCGTTCCTCGTTAGTAAATCCAGCATTTTTCCTGTTTGAAGCAGGATTTTTTAAATCAATTTCCTTGTGTGCAACATTCAAATCTCCACAGAAAACAACAGGCTTGCTCTTTTCAAGCTGTTTAATGTAACGTAAAAAATCCACCTCCCACTTCATTCTATAGTCAAGTCTAGCCAGCCCTCTCTGCGAGTTAGGAGTATATACAGTCACCAGAATGAACTCATTAAATTCAATGGTGATAACCCTTCCTTCCTTATCATGCTCTTCACTCCCAATACCATATTCAACACTTATAGGCTCTTGCTTAGTAAAAACTGCCGTACCTGAGTAGCCCTTTTTCTCTGCATAATTCCAATACTGATGATAGCCTTCAAGCTTCAAATCTAGCTGTCCCTCTGAAAGCTTGGTTTCCTGCAAGCAGAAAATATCAGCATCCATTTCATTAAAGAAATCCATAAAATTCTTATTTAAGCAAGCTCTCAGTCCATTTACATTCCAAGATATCATTAACATTTATATACCCCCTTACAGACCTTTAAGAAATGCAAGTATATCCTCAGCTTTTGGAGGACATCCTGCTAAATAAGTGTTAAAATCCTTTGTGCAATCACCTATACCAATACATCCCTTGTAGCCTCTGTAGGATTGTCCGATACAAATCTGCTCTGAGAATTTTTCTATAAGCCCTATTTCATTTAATTGATTAAGTGCACTTACCAAATTGCTATAACACGCAGAGCATGCGTCTGCTTCTTCTATTAGCCGCAAGTATTTATTCTCCTTTTGCTTTATACCTAAAAGCTCAGATTCAACATCATTTCTCTTATCACTTGAAATATCAATTATCTTTGCTTCGTTCAAAAGTGTACTTCCTACACCCTCTCCTTCTGCTAAAGTAATGTATTGAACTTCCTCATGTCTATATCCAAGAACCTGAGCCGCATATGTATCCATTAACACAGGGTCATACCCTGCTACTATCCTGTTTAAGCCATGCGGGCTTCCACCCTCCTCAAAGTATGGGTCAGGGCATATAGCATCAGAGATTATCAAATCCTGTTTTATAAGCCTATTTAGATATGCTATTGGCTTATGTAAGCCTAGTGTATGAAATCTTCTTTTTTCAATATCAGGGATTAAGCCCTTTAAATTCTTAAGAGCACAGGTTATTTTTGTCTGACAATGTCCCTTGATCAAGGGTACATTAATCAAATAATCAATCTCAGTTACGGTTTTACATATTTTAATTTCTAAATCCTTATACTGCTTTACCACATACTCATCCTCTTGTAAATCAACAAGTGGTACATTATATTTTGAGGTCAATGGCAAAAAGCCACAGGCTTTATACGCACGCTTGGTGCTATCTCCTACCCATGAGCCTTCAATTATTTTAATATCACTAAAACCATTTTCCTGCAAATATATAATTATGCCCTCAACAATTTCTGGATGAGTTGTAGCACCCTCGCTTGCAGGACTAGCACATACAAGGTTGGGCTTGATGCCAATTTTTATATCTTTACTCTTATTACTTAAAGGATTTATATATTTTAATAGATTAATTGTCATTTGAGTGGGGTTTACTCCACTAATAACATACAGATTATTCAACTGTTTTCACCTTCCTTATACGTTATTTGCGTTGTTTTTTATTGTTTGAACAACGCAAAATATCGTATAATATATAATACCACTATATACTCTATATACTCTATATAATCAAGCACTTACTCCTTAATATACGAACAGCAGTAGTCACTAATCTCTGTTACCTTCAGTTTAAAGCTTGCGTTAGCAGGCACTTCAAAGCTTTCCCCTCCAGTAACCTGTATCCATTCAGTTTTTTCAGGTAGCAATACCTCAAGCTTTCCAGCCAGAATCTCCATAAGCTCCTTATCTGCTGTTCCAAATTCGTAATCTCCTGGCATCATTATACCTAATGTTTTTTTCTCACCATTGTTAAAAATCACAGTTCTGCTAGTTACCTTACCGTCAAAGTATACATTTGCCGCCTTTATTACAGTTACGTTTTCAAATCTATCCATATAATACTCACCTTCCATAACATAATATTTTGTTCTTGGTAAATAGAATATCAGTATATTAAGCTTTTTTCAAGTAGGATTTAATTTGTAAGCTTTTTGAGTTATCAGTGTTTTTAGTTTAGGGGCTACATATTTTAGTAGGTTTTTAAAGCTTAAGTTGCAACTTCAATTCGGAATATGAAATTTAATCAAAAATTATGTTATACTTTACCAAGAATCGGATCAAGACACTTTTTCACTTCTGTGTCGCATGATGAATACAACTGAATAAACTCAAGAAAGCCAAATACCGCAAAGTATTGTCCTG
>QKEK01000117.1 GCA_003251775.1 Clostridia bacterium
TGACCTTTAGGGAGTTTACGAACACCACTTGCTTTTTAGGGCAATTTGCAATTTAGAAGCTGTAGACTTATTGGTTTATGTAGCAAGGCTTCACATAAGAGTTTAAAAGCTTTATTAGAAAAGTTGAAGTCTGAATAGTTACGCCACAATACTACATATGTCTTTTAGCTTGTTACATATGAAATAATAGGGTTCTTAACCTTTATATTTTAACTCAGCCACAATCGCATCCTGCTGGTTGGTTATATGATTCTCTGCTAAGTGCTGTGCAAGGCTTCTATCCTTCTTTTGCATAGCATTTAGGATTGCATTATGCTCTTTTAAAACTTCGTTTGAGTGACTGAATTCATTTAAATATATTACTCTGTATCGTTGAACCTGCTCTCTTAGGTTAAAAATAATGTTTATTAGTCTTTCGTTTCTGCTCGCCGTATATATTATGTCGTGAAACTCAACATCCTTCTTAATAATCCCATGAATATTTTGCTTCTTTATATTAATTTCCAGCTGTCTGGAGGCAAGCTCCAAAGACTTTAGCTCTTCTGGTGTAATTCTATCTGTTGCAAGAGCCGTAGCAAGCCCATCTAGGTTTGCACGAACCTCCAGAACATCAATAATGTCTCGAGAAGAAAGCTCCGCTACATGCGTTCCCTTTCTGGGAATCATTATTACAAGCCCCTCTAACTCTAGCTTTCTAATTGCTTCTCTGACAGGTGTTCTGCTTACACCCATTTTTTCAGCAAGCTGTACCTCCATTAGTCTTTCACCAGGCTCTAATTCTCCTGAAATAATCGCCTCTCTTAAGGAATTAAAGACTACCTCTCTAAGTGGCATATAATCATTTAGCTTTATTTTTGCAAGTTTACCTGCCATAATTCTCTCCCCTTACTGTTTTAGCTAAAAAGAGTTGTTCTCCTTTTATATACGTTTTTATAAGGTTATTGTAGGCCTTTCGCGCCTGCTGTGCATTGCCAAAAATACCAAAGACAGCAGATCCACTTCCGCTCATTATACTCCCAATAGCTCCATTTTTCAAGAGACTGTTCTTCAGTTCTGCTATCTCTATATAATGGCTACACACTACACTCTCAAAGACATTCTTCATGCTCTGTCCTAGAGTGGTTATATCCTTATTTTTAATACTTTCTATTATTTTTTTTGTATCTGGAGCGTTTTCTATCCTTGCTAGGTCAAGATTCTTGTACGCCCATGGCGTGGAAATGCTTATATCTGGCTTTATTAAGACAATGTCAATACCCTCAAACGAAGGCAATGAAGTTAACCTTTCTCCTATGCCTTCAGCTAGCATTGTTCCTCCATTAATGCAAAAAGGCACATCTGCTCCTATTCCAATACCAATCTCTTCCAATTCCTCTATGCCTGCATCTATCTCAAATAGACTATTGATGCCATGGATAACCGCAGCTGCATCTGCACTTCCCCCAGCAAGACCTGCTGAGGAAGGTATTCTCTTAGTGATTTGTATATCCAGACACCCGCTAAGCTCATATCTTTTATACATCTCATTTGCGGCTTTATAGGCTATATTTTCTTCACCCGAGGGTATACATGAAGAGTCACAGATGACATTTATGCGTTTCCTCTTTTCATTGAACCTATCTTCATCATCAATCCTATAATGTCTTATCACAATTGTATCATGCAAATCTATTGTCTGCATAATCATCTCAACATCGTGATACCCGTCTGCACGCTTTCTTTTTACATCAAGTGATAAATTTAGCTTTGCAAATGCCTTAACTGTAATTTCACCCACAACAAGTTCCTTTCTATCATAGCTTCTTGAATTTTTTCAAACGTTGCTTACTTATAAAGTTAATAATACATGAAAACACATAATCAACAATTAGCTTTTATAATTAAGTCTCTAGAAGCTAAATATTTTATACCAGCTTTACGCTGTCTCTTTTGTTTAACTACTAAAAAATATTAAAAAATACATAGTCGTTAGAAATATTAGTGTAAAAAATACTTATATTATGCGTATTTTGCAAAAAACAATTTCATAATGTTTTAAGAATATTATATACAAAATACATTATTTTTGCAATAAAAAAATAGCTTCTAAGCACTCAAGTGAATACTTAAAGCTATCCTCATATTATTCTTATAATCTTCCTCTTAATTCTTTCCAGTCTACCAGAAGATTATATCTTTCTGTTTAAAACGCAAAACACAATAATTGGGGTCATCCGGGCCACTAAAATGGTTTACTAACCCCTCATACCACATTTCCTTTTTTATATTCGAGTCAGTCAAAATTTCCATTGTACCAACCAAAGTGATATTGTAGTCCTCAGCATTAAAACAGACACTGGCACGTTCACACTTATTAATCCGATTAGTTCTTGATTCAATATTTACCCTCCAATACCCCTTATTCTATTGCTACTTTCAAATTTAAAACATATCTTTGCTATGGGAAGTAACATACCACCATAACCTTGTTGTTCTCACTAAAATAGTGATTAAACTATGAAAATAATTTGCAAATATTTAGTATTATTTTACCGTTATTGTTGCTATATTTAAAGTATTATTTTAAATTTTTGCTTCTTGTGTTATTGCATATTATCTCCCCCATGCATGTGGCACAAATAACGCCTGCAAGCGGTTCTCCACCCATTCGGTTGGCGATTAATCAAGCTTGAAATTAATTTTTTATCAAAATGAAGCTTGATTAACGCTTACATATTAACTCCCCCATGCATTTAGCACAAATAACCACTGTAAGCGGTTCCCCACCCATTCGGTTGGCGATTAATCAAGCTTTAAATTAATTTTTTATCAAAAATGAAGCTTGATTAACGCTTACATATTAACTCCCCCATGCATGTGGCACAAATACCCCAGTAAGCGGTTTACAAGCCATTTCATCTTAGCAATTTTAAAAACTTAAATAATTTTTTCTTTACACCCCATTATTTATATATTAAAATTGTTATATATTGTTTGTGTAAGGATTTAATTATTGAAATAATAGCTTATGAAATGCTATATCGGAAGAAAAGTCATTGCAAATACAACAATGAAGGATTTTTAATATCTTATTCATAGGATGGAGACATATATGCAAATAACAATTCATGACAATATAGACTTTATATATCATTTATTATCCATATTAATTAGTTTCAATACTCTTATTGTTTTATTATTAGGAAGTTTTAAAAACAAAAACAAATATGTTAAATATTTCTCTATAGCATATATCGCAGGATTTTTGATGGTTACATGCCATACATTGCAACTATTCAGTAAAATTTATTTAGGTGAATTCTACAAAGTTTTTACATACATTGAGCTTATTTCTATAGGAATTATAATACTTGGAATAATTCTATTGCTAGAGTTATTTATAGAAAAGTTGCCAGTTTATTTTTATCTACTAATTTGTTTTATTGCTGCTATACCTATCATATTTGTTTTTGTATCATTTTTTATTCCAGTAAATATGTATTGGTTGGGGTATCATTTTCTTTATTGGTTTCTGTATATTACTATGGGAATTTGTTGCATTTTATTTGCTGTTAATCAAAACAAAATAAGTAATGCTTCTAATAAGCAAGCCATAATAATTGTAACGTTATTATCAGTTTTTGTTCTTATATTTTCATTGCAAAAATATTTTAACATTAATATTAATCCTCTACCTCTATATTATATTATATTAAATTCTATGCTTATTAAGTATTCATGGAAGAATTTTTTTATTACAAAACTGGATAATGACATAACTAAAAATAATAGTTTTATCCAACAGTACAATATTACACAAAGAGAAAATGAGATTATAGAATTTATAGTAAATGGTAAATCAAATAAGGATATAGCACAATTACTATTTATATCTGATAATACAGTAAAAAATCATATATATAACATTTATAAAAAAATGGGTATTAACTCTAGGTTTGAATTAATCAGTATTTTTATAAAGTAAGGTTATACAATATTTTTCTTAATAAGCATAGTAGGAGTATGTTCCTATTATGCTTATTTACGCATTTTAAGACTACTTTCCTATTTCAATTTGTTTAATTAACTGGTATTGTTTTTATATGCTTTTCAAAACATTTTTATCAACATTAAGCAAATAAACAGGAGGATTAAGTTAAATGAATAAAAAAAGGAGAATTGCAATAGCAATATGTTTTATCCTTATAGTCACATTTATATTTTTTCAAATTAGGAATAATACATACACTAGCTCATTCAATGAAGCTAATAATAAAGAATTAGAGGTCCGTATAAATAAGTTAATAAACAAGCATGTAAATGAGAAAAGTTTTAGTGGATCAATACTAATTGCAAAAGATGATAGCATTATTTTTAATGAAGGCTATAGTTATGCAAAAAGATATGTAGGATTAAAGAGAAATGAGGCAGATACAAAATACTTAATTGCCTCTATTTCTAAAACATTCACGGCACTTGCAATTACAAAATTACATGAAAAAGGGATGTTAAGCCTAGATGATAATATAACTAAGTTTTTGCCAGAATACAAGAATTGGGACAATGTCACTATTCATCATTTATTAAATCACACATCTGGTATACCTAATTATTATGGTTCTCCATTATCTTACGTAAAGTATTATATAAGAAATATTCAACCAGAAGAAATATTATCTAAATATAAGGATGAACCTTTATTGTTTAGCCCGGGAGAAAGATTTAATTATAGTAATACAAATTACATATTGCTAGGTAAAATAATTGAGAAGGTCTCAAATGACACTTATATAAACTATTTAAGAACAAGTATACTAGAACCGCTAGGATTATTTAATACTGGTTATGAACCAAATACTAAATCAGTACAAAATCTTGCAAAAGGTTATGTTTTAAATAACATATTAGAAGTAGCTTTTTTTAATCCGTCAAATTTATATAGTGCAGGTGGTTTGTACTCAACAACAGAAGATTTATTTACTTTTGTTTATAATTTAGATCAAGAGAAATTATTTAATGATTTTACTAGTATAAAAAAATCAAACGGATACTACGGATATGGAATAAGTGTTAAAGAAATGGAAGACGGTAGTCTTGTTTATTATCATACGGGCGGTGGTCCTGGTATTTCTACTGGGATGTATAAGATACCTGATAAAAATATCATCGTTATTATCTTAAGTAATAATCAGCAATTTTCAACTGAAGATATGTTAGCTGATATTTACAAATTAATTGTGTCTGATTTACAGTGAGATACAATTATGTAGCCGCCACAAAATGTCTTTTATTATTATTATGCGAGTAGGAGGAGTAACCCTTATTACTATAATTATTATTCTGTACAGAGCTACCTGTCATGACATTAATAGAAAAATCAACATATTCTGAGGCGTTATTCAAAAGCTTTAGGTTAAGATTACCCAGTCTTTTGAGCTCAGAAGCATTGTTAATGAGTTGCCCGTAAAGAGTAGATAGGGACGAGCTAGTCTTAGTCCCTATTTTACTTATTATGAATTTAACTGTTATATCCGACATGGATACATTAAGCCTAGCAGAAAACATAGCAAAAACCTTTTCTCTTAATTCGCCAGACCTTTTAAGCTTAGCTATTAATTGCTGCTCCCTAAAAGTACATGTATCTAAGCCTTCTATATCATTTGCAACTATATAATTTGTCTTGTCATTAGCAACATTAATTAAATCAATGTAAATTCCATTCTCAAATTCTAGTATTTTAACCAGGCTTTCAGTAAGCTCATTAATACTCATAATTATGTCCATTCCCTTTCTTTAGGCACAAATCTAGATTGAAAGAAAATCATATATTTATACCTTCTCTATCTAAATCATTTTAAAAGGTTGTTTTCTTTCAACCTTTACTTCTTAAAACATTAGTATTTCAAATCCCTTCATAAAATATATCGACAATAGGGGATAGGCTTATTAGTATTAAATAAAGCAAAAGCAATTAGTATTTCAATAAATGCTAGAGCAGTTCACTTCATTAAAAAATACTAATTGCTTAACTATATGTTTTGTACTGAAAAATGTTATTTTACTAATACTTAAAAATGTGAAGCTCGAAATTTTTGTTAGTCTTGCGGGTATATCCTTGATATGCTATTATAGGGGTATGCCTGTATGTTAGGTATCCTTGAATACAAGTGTAGGGTATGACACAATGATTATACCCAGTAAAAAAACTCTCTTAATTAGATAATTATTACAGAAAGAGATATATGATGAAAACACAAATAATTAAAATCGACCCTCTAAATATTGACCATAAAAAACTAGAGTATGCAGCAAATGTTTTAAAATCTGGTGGGCTAGTGGCATTCCCAACAGAAACAGTCTATGGGTTAGGTGCTAATGCACTGAATGAGAAGGCGGTTAAGGCTATATTTACAGCAAAAGGGAGACCATCAGACAACCCCCTAATCGTTCATATTTCAGATGCCAAGCATACGGATAAGCTAATTAAAGCAATGCCTAAAAATGCAGAGCAAATAATTAATAAGTTTTGGCCAGGTCCTATAACAATAGTGTTTGAACGTTCAAAAATTGTCCCTGACATAATAACAGCAGGACTTGATACTGTAGCAATCAGAGTACCGTCAAACCCGATAGCTATGAAACTTATTGAGTTGTCCTCTGTTCCTATAGCTGCACCAAGTGCAAATAGCTCTGGCAAGCCAAGTCCAACAACCGCAGAGCATGTTATTGAGGATTTATTCGGCAAGGTAGATATCATTATAGACGGAGGTGTATGTCAGGTTGGAGTTGAGTCTACAGTGTTAGATATGACACTGGAGCCTAATATGATTCTAAGACCTGGGGGGGTTACAAAAGAACAGTTAAGCTTATATATTAAAAACATTCAACTGGATGCAGGATTATTACAAAAAAGTGAAGATGCTATCCCCAAAGCACCTGGAATGAAGTATAAACATTACTCTCCTCAATCAGAAGTTATTGTAGTCAGGGGTAACGTAAAGGTACTTTCAAGAAAAATTAAGGAGTTATATACAAGCTATGTAAGCACAGGTAAGAAGGTAGGCGTTTTAATAACAAATACAGAGAACAAGCTTGAGTATAGCGATATAAACAATATTGATATATCTGGAAGCCTTGAAAAAACCGCCTCAGGCTTATTCAAAGCCTTAAGGGAATTTGACGAGATGAACATGGATCTAATTTTGGCAGAAGCTGTAGTAAATGAGGGTATAGGACTAGCAGTAATGAACAGGCTGCTGAAGGCCGCAGGCTATAATGTCGTTAACATTTAGTAATAACACTGAGCTACTGACGCTATCGGAGATAGAGGATAGATAATAACCTTGTTGTTTGCTCAGTAAAAATAGTATATAAATAAAGATATTTATACCCAAAGTTTATGTTTTGCTTACAAATACCCTTATAGACGAAAAAGACCAATAACAACAATAGTTAGCAGAATGAAGCTGACAATAATAGTAAGGGTGGCTATAGCCATTATGCCCTTTTGTATAGCAGGATTCCCAAATGCACTAATTACCTTCAAGTTAGAAGCCTTCTTGGTTTTTTTAACTCTAAACCTAGTCTTAAGCTCATTAAAAGGGCTTCTGGGTACTTCTGTTTCCGTGATTTCTTGTTCTAATTGCACATCAAGCTTAATTTGCTCTGACTGTTCTGACTGTTCTGATAGCTCAAATTGCTCTTCCTGTTCTAGCGATTCCAGCGGTTCAATATGGATAGGTGTATCTGATTTAGTTGACTCTGGCTCTGCGAGAGTCATATTAGATAATATATCCTCAGCACCTGTAAACATTGATAAATCGATATCTGTAGAAGTTGTACCGAAAAAATCACCATCAATTTTTTCTGAGCTATTAAATCTAAGCTCAAATTCATCCAGCATATCAATACTTGACTCAAGAGGATTAATCTCATCATCAGACAAGTCATCTTTGTTATTAGATATATCGTCTTCTTTAATACCCATGTATACAACCACCTTCCCTAGAACATAAAAATCCTTGGTTTTTGCAAATAAGCCTTAATTACTGAAATCGTGTTATAAATCTGAACAAAATTTTATACCTTAGATTTTAGTAGCTCATTAACTTTTATACTGATTTATCATATTACTAATTTTCTCAATAGCATTTAGTAGTTGTTGCTTACTATATGGCTTCTGCAAAAACATACAATTGCTCCTAATAGAATGATTTTCAATTAGGCTTATACTATAGGCACTACACAAAATTATAGGTAAATCTGGTTTAATCTTTCTAACTATCGAATACAGATCATTGTTACTTAAGTCTGGTATATCTATATTTGTAATTAACAAATCTACGTTCTTACAAGTAAGAGAGAAAATATCCAATGCTTGGGATACACTTGTAGCCACTACAACTTCATATCCAACAGAGGATAAAAGCTTTTCTACTAAATCTCTTAAGCTAGGCTCTTCTTCAACAATAAGTATAGTTTTAAATTCAACCTTGTCTTCGTCATCTGTCAATATAGAAGCAGAAGGCTTATCACTAGCAGATATAGTATCTGAAATGGGTAAATAAATATCTAACTGGGTTCCCACACCAATTACGCTTGAAACATCTATATAGCCTGAGTGGGCCTCAACAATAGTATATACTAACGATAAGCCAAACCCCGTACCTATACCTGCTACCTTTGTAGAATAATAGGGGTCAAAAATCTTGTTATAATCCTCTGGCAGAATGCCGCAACCGCTATCTGAAACACTAATTTTAACATATTCAGATGCCATATGCTTGTGAACGACTGGCAATACATTTAACTTATTTAATGAATGAAAGTCTATTTTGTCAAGAGTAATTGTAATTGTTCCACTGTTTTTCATGGCTTCAAAGCTATTATTACAGAGATTTACTATTATTTGTTCAAGTTGAGATTTGTCAGCTAGTATTAAATTTGAAGAAAGACTTGAATCGAAGGAAATGCTGGAGCTTTTACCTATAGAATCATTTAGTCTAATTACTAAATGAGCCATAAAAGCATTTATGTCCAGTAATTCAAGCTTCATATTCTGTTTTCCGCTGAAGCCAAAAAGCTGCTTTACAATATTTTCTGAACGTTTTGCTGATTCAAGTAATTTAGCAATATATGTAACGTTTTTGCCTGATGTTTCTATATTATTTTCAATAAGCTCTCCATAGCCTATAATTGTCTGTAGCATGCTGTTAAAATCATGAGCAACCCTACCTGAAAGCCTCTCGATAGCCTCCATTTTTTGAGACTGAAAATATCTATCCGCTATAAGTCTTTCTTCATTTATATTACCCATAATGCCTTGTGCTTTGACAGGTTTTCCATTCGCATCATATTTTATCTTTGCTCTTATATTAATCCATTCAAACTTGTTATTTCTATTAATTCTAAAATTGGTAGATAGATAAGTCAACCCTTCAGAGATAACCTTATCTAACTCCTTGCTAAATGCCTCTTTATCAACCTCATGGAAATTGTCAAGCAGGTTGTTTAAGCCTACAAAATCAAAATTGGATGCAGAATCATCTGGGAAATTAGTAATGTGAATTACATCACTAATAAATTCATATTCCCAACAACTAAAATCGGCTATTTCATGATTTTCAAGTATACTTTTATTTTTTTTGTATAGTATTTTATCGTTTTCTTGTTCCAGATTCAAATTTGTATCTGACATGATACTACCCCTTAATGTTATTAGCGATGCTAATATAATTTTATCAAACATTAATTCTATATTCAACTGAATTAGTAACTAAGTATATTGCGATTGCACACTCAAAAGAAAATGAGGATGCTGATATATTACACCCTCATTTTCTCTCATAGTCTAAGATCAATATTTCCTCCCTTATGAGGAGTTACTGATCTTTGCATTTGTGTTGTCTTCATCAAATCGGTTAATGCTGCTCCATTTTGCTTGGCTGTATTCATAGCCATTTTTCCTCTTGCTGCTTTACCTTTTCAAATTTCATGTAAGTAGCAACAGCTAATATGTCCAACATTACCACTTCCTTTAGTTATGAATACCAATCAGATATATTTACCCTCTTTTTTAATCTTTAAACATAAAAAAACTAAACTTATCATTCTTTAATTTTTCTTATCTATAAAATAGGAAGGTAATATATACGGTGCTGGATTATAAGCCGAATTAGCCCTTTTTCCTTTGGCTATTTCCGAACAACTAAGCTTTAACTTTGTTAGTAACTCTACAGCTTTTTTATTCATTCTTGTCTCAATATAATTTATTTCATCCAATATCTCTTTTAGAGATATTTCTGTTTCCTTAATCTTTATAACACCTATAGGTTTAGAGTCACTACTACTTTTTTGAATCTCACAAATACTATTATACCGTTCATCTAATACATTTATATATTCTATAATTTCTTGCTTCTTCCTTAAAACTATCTCAATCTGCTCTATCTCCTCATCATCAATATTCTTCTCTTGCTCTAGAGATAATTTCAAATACATTTTTAAATAATTATATTTGTGATTTAACAAATCATTAAGCTGGTCTGTGTCCTCAGTCATAAAATAATAACCTCTACTTTCCTAAACAACACAAATCTACATAAAAATCTCTCACTATAGCTCTGAGCCAACGGCACGTTTTTGTTGATGTCTTGAAAGCTTAATAGCTTGCTCCCAAGTATCTCTTAGTTCTTTAGCTAAATTCAATATTTCCTCTACAATGGAATTATCCTTCTTTACATTTGCATCAATTAGACGCCTATTCATATAATCATATATTAGACTCAGTCCATTAGATACCTCGTATTTCATGTCTAATGTTGCTCTAAACTCCTGTATTATATCCTGTGCTCTTATAATGCTTTCATTAGCTTTATCCAAAGTATTTTCATTTATCTCATTTACAGCTTTCATGAGGAATTTTACAAGACCATTATACAACATTAGCGTCAGTTCTTCAGGTCTAGCAGTATTTATTGAATTGTTCTTATATTGTGAATATGCGTTATTAAATGTCATAATCCTTACCTCCATTAATGTTAATACATTCAGTCGCCTCTGTTTATTAATTTTATATTGCTTTTTATACCACCTAACATTAAAAGAAATTATTTATCTTTTTTCATCAACTAAAATTCCAGCCATTTCAAGGGCATTAGCCACCATATCCAGAATTTTTTCTGAAGGTATTTCTCTTATAACCTCTTTTGTTGAAGAATCCAGCACTTTCACCATTATTTGTTTCGTTTTCTCATGTACCGAAAACTCCAGTTCTCTGTTTGCTGGCATCATTAACTTATTCGTCTTTTCAATGGCATTTATTACCATTCTTTCTGATATGCCCGCATTAAGTTCTGTCTCTGCTTCACCTTTATTTCCAGTGTTCAGAAGAACTTTATCCTGCTCTTTAGATAGATTAATCTTTTGAACCTCATCATCCATGCTATACTTTTTGAATGAAGTGTCAACACTTATCCTATTAATCATTATGACGAATCCCTCCTAATCCTTAACCCCCATATTGATAACCATTCTATTTTCTACTGTATTGCAAAGAAGAAATCATATATAAAAATACTTTGTTTTACTTGTTTAAGCTTAAATACTTAATAAAAGCTTCATACACACTTATATTAATTGCTATTGTTGCATTCCACCAAGTTGGGACATTAGCCAACTACTTTGCTGATTCATTTGACTAATATATTTTTCCAGATTGGCATACTTCTTATAATAGCTTTCCTCCTTATTGTACAGCTTCCTATTCATTTCCAACATTCTCTTATCAACTTGTGATATTTCGTCATAAATACTATTTTTGGCGTCTGACGCGTCTCCCTCAATTCCTGCTTTTTCTAAAAGCAATCCCTTTTTGCCATCCTTATCTCTGTAGGTTGAGATATTATCTTCAATAATATCAAACAATCTAAACACTAACCCTTCTTCATTATACCTTTTAGTTCTTTCTTCTTCTGACAAATCTCGTTTATAAGAAGGTACCGTTGTTGACTTCTTAGTAAATAAGCTTTTCACTGAGTCAGGATCATTTTTAATCGATTCCTTCAACTTGGCCTCATTAATATAAAGCTTACCTTTATCTAAATAAGACCTTGAGGTTATCCCTATACTTGCCAAATCAGCACCTAGTCCTTCAACCGTATCATTTAAAGCTCTTCTCATTCTTTCAGTAACTTTGCTTAATAATGAATCCTTACTTAAAAGACCAACCTTAGCCTTTTTTTCCCACACTTTTATGTCATCCTCACTCATAACTTCTTTTTTATCTTCTGTAAGAGGTGCATATGAACGATCATATTTTTCTGACACCTTGGAATCAATGGTATCAATGACACTATTATACTTTTCAATCAAAGTCTTAATATTATCAAAAACCTTATCAGAGTCTTGCTGAACTGTAATAGTGTCATCTATGTTATTAATATCGTGTTTTTTATATAAGGTATAACTAATATCATTTACAGAAAATGTATTTGCACTTCTTGTAACTAATTGACCATCAATCTCTGCCTTTGCATCAACACCTTGGTTAGTAACAGAAACAGGATCAGTTACATCTATACCGATAGCAGTGAAGAAATTACCCTTAGTTTCACTCACTCTTAAATTATCACCAGCTCCTAATGATTTTGAGGTTATACTAATTTTATCAGACACCTGATCGTACATAATGTTGACCTTAGCTGTTGAACTATTATTAATTTCACTAATTACATCTGATAACGATTTTTCTTTTGAAAAGCTAAACTTAGTATCGTTTATGCTGAATTCAAGTGTATCGTCAGTAAACGTTAGAGGAACACTTAGCTTTGATGATAGCTCCTCCAAAGAAAAATTAGTTGAAATTCTATTTGTATCTAAATTTTGAAACCCTAATGCCTCTAAACCATCGTCTAGTGATAATCCCTTATGTAGTGTTATACTAGTTGTACCGCTCGCTGGCGTAGCTTCAAACATTAACTTACCGCTATTATTACTTACACTAATCTTACCCGACCCAAAGGCTACGTCTAGTTTTCCCTGTAGGTCTGTAACAACTTCATTTAAAGAGCTATAGTCCTTTAGTTCAACCTCTTTTTTCACGCCGTCTAAAGTCATAGAGAATTTCTTGCCAAAGAGTAAATAATTAGTAGGCGTACCAGTTAGTTCTTTAGTCAACCCTGCATCTGTCCCAGTAAAACTCTCAGCTTTATCAGCGGTTGCAATCTGTAATACCTTTACAGTATGACTTCCCAAAGAAGCACCTACAGCGGCATCTGCCCTAACATACTCACTATTTGTGCTATTAGCTATGTATTCGCTGAATGCTTTCTCTGACAACATATAGCTCTGAGGTTTCAGAACATTAAAAAACTCATCCTTCACGCCTCTTAGCAAATTTGTTATATCTCTATAACTCTCTTGCCTCCACTCCGCCAACTGTTTTTTTTGAGCAAGCTTACCGTAAGGTATTCGTTCGGCTTTCATTAAGTCTTTAATTATATTTTCCGTATCAAAACCTGTAGCCAAGCCCGTCACCCTAAAGCTAGATCTAGAAATACCGTACATTACTAACACCACCTCTGTTATTAACATTTAATCTTTATCATACATAAAGTACATCGTGTGAAACGAAACTATATCCCAATATATATTTCGGCATAAAACATCATAAATTTAATAGGTTATAATACAAATTTTTAGTCATACTATTCATATGCTCTCAGAGAAGTGTTTCTCTATAGTAACTTGATACTCTAAAAATTGCTATCCCAATAGTCTTTTCCATGACTTTTTATAGTCACCCTTATCGCAAATAATATACTCATTATACTGATTATGAATATCTATTCCATATACATTAAAATATTTTATTTGAAGACCTGCGTCATAGCAACACCCTTCAAACTCCCTAAAAGTAATGCTATTATCAATTATTTGTAATCTATCAGGCATATTTCCCCTAATAAAATCCAAGTACTGAGGGTCTGGAATTGTAATAAATGCAAATCCTCCTTCATCCAGATGATTTTTTATTACATTAAATAGTGCAGAGTACCTTTCTCTAGGAACATGCTCAATAACATCACACAAGGTAATAACATCGTATTTATCATTAAGTGACAATGTAGTAATATCATGATTAATAAATTCAATTCCAGATATTGTATTTCTTGCAAAGTCAATATTTTGGGATGATAAGTCAACTCCTTTAACCTCTTTTACACCTAATGATTGTATAAACTCGGTCGTAATGCCAATTCCACAACCTAAATCTAAAACCTTATTGTCTTTCAAAATAATTTTTGATAATCTTCCAGTTAAATATTTATGCCGTGGATTCTCTCTTTCCCTATCCTTCTTCAAATGATCAGTAAATTTATCATAATATGCTTTAACACTTTTATCTTCATCTACCATTAATTTTTCTCGTTCACAGTAACTATCTTTATCTTCTTCCTCTTTGGTAATATACTGTATATTGTTACTGTCTAATATAATATTTACTATGTTATTCATTATCGGCTGAATTGAATATCTATTTTTAATAAACTCCCGATATTCATTTGAATCATATTCATTATTACCGACCATTTCGATTAAGTCATCAATTGAGTTCCATAAATATTTTCTTGGATATATTCCTGATGCACCGTAAAAATTGTGAATTAACGGTTTTATCCCTTTACACATAGCTTCCATTATAGATACTGGATGTCCCTCCAATACACTTGTAGATAGTAAATAATTTTTATCCTCTAGCCAGTTATCTAGATTTGACTGCCACCCCTCAAAGATGACTCTTCCTTCAAGCTGCAACTCCCTAATCATTTGTTCAAAGTACAGAATATACCTTTCATCCTGAAAGACTCCAGCGATATATAAGCAAAAGCGTTTATCCAAATCAGCTAAAGCTTTGAATGCATGCAACAACAACATAGGACCTTTTTTATAATTTATATATCCAACGTATGCTATTTTATAGCCATTGCTTCTGTTATTAAATCTATATTTTGATTTATCCATCCCATTGGGAACAATATTAGTTTTGACAGAATACTTATTAAAATTAAACTTATTAATAACATGATTTTTGATATGATTTGATACAAAAACTAATTCATTAACATTATTCCAGTTTACATTAGCAGGTAAATCTGTAAATGCTTCATAACTGTGAAGCCTGCAAATTATACGTTTTTCTTTAGCAATAGATAATTTGCTCCCATATGCAACCAATTCATCGCACCATTCAAACCAGCATATATCTGCCCATATCATTCCTTCCTCTATATGCTTCCAATTAGTAACTATAACCTTCTTAACCTCACATATATTAGAGGCTGCGTCAATAATTCCCCCTAAAAACGAATCCATTCCCTGTTTAACAAAAAATACTACCTTATTCTTTTTTTGTTCTGTCTCCTGCTCTGGCAATTCTGATAATATACCCTCAATATCTTTTTTCATCTGTTCATCTTTAGTATTTACTTTTGCTTGTTCAAAATAGTTTTTGGAATTCTGGTGATCTCCAAGTTCAAGATAACAATAACCTAGATTATATAACAAATCTACATTATTCTTATCCTTTTGGATACCTTCTATGAAATATGTTATAGCTTTTTCTAAATCACCCACCATCATGGCAACTATTCCGCTAAAGCTAAATATCTCAATATCTTCTGGACTAAGCTTTTTATACTCGTCAATCATAGCCTCAGCAGTTTGTATATCACCTGACTCAAGCGATAGTTTTATATGTCTTTTAGCTTCTTCACATACTTTTTTTACTTCCTCTGTTTTACTGCTTTCCTCTTTTACATCCTCAAGTAAATATCCAATGCCTTTTGACATATATGGAAACACCTTTAATGCTTTGTTTAAGAGTTTAATATACTCTAACAAATTTTGATTTTTTATCTCAAATGCAGATTTCAATAAAATAAAAAACGTATTTTCTTTAGTGGTTTCTGTAAAGAAAATTTCCTGTTCTACAAAATCCTTAGAAAACATTATAGATACATACTGTATCCCTAACTTAATATATTCACCAAACAGCCTAAAATACTCTTCCCTGTTCAAGTTCTTTTCAAAAATCAACCCATATTTACTCAATTGCTTTCTTGTTCTTATACTAACTATATCATTATTAATTGGCATTTTGTCAAGATATGCTTGTATTTCTAATGCTATATTTTTATATTTTTCCCCCAAATACTCAAATAGCTTATTTATCTGGGTCTCTTCTATGTCTGATAAAACATTTGATATTTCGCAAAATGTTTTTATATATAAATATACTATTTCCCCATAGTATACAGGTATCTTTCCTTCCTTACATTTCATAGCTAGTTCATCAAGCTGCTCTTTAAACAAATTTTGGCTGGTTTGTGCAGTATTTGTATATGCTATGCTTCTAAGCTTATTTAGCTTTCCATAAAACGAATTTTCTTCGCAAAATTTGCTATACAGCTTCTTCATATTTTTTTCTTCTAGATTGCTAGATTTTTCTTCTATGGCGAATATAAATTTATCTATACTGTCTCTTTCATTATTACCCAAAACCTTTTCTGTATAATACTTATATAGACCCTCAATATCTTCTAATTCAAAAAATGAAGTTGCCAGATGCTTATACGTTCCTTCAGCGATATCAGACTTTTGTATATGCCAAGCATATTCAATTGCTTCTTTATGTAGCTTCATTATAGAGTGAATACGTGTCAAGTCTGCATATACAGAATCCACATAACCTAGCGTGTCAGTATTGACAATACCACTGTTCATTATGGGAATCTCATCCTTTATTTTTATAAGCTCTAAATATCTTTTATATGCTATTACAGCCTCTTCCTTTTTATTCTGTGCACCCGTTGTCTTTCCCAAATAGTAGTACAAATCTACAAAATCATCATATACCTTTATAGCTTCTCTACAGATTTCTTCACCCTTATCATACTTAAATGATACTATATAGCACTTAATAAGCTGAGGATAAACATAAAAATGATCTTTGGGATTCAGGTTATTGGTTTTCAATAGATCATATGCTCTCTCTGCTTCAATTAAGGCTAAATCATGATCTTTGTGCATGCCATAAGAAACAGAAAGCTGGTATTGATAATATACATTCTTAGGGTTTTTCTTCAATTCTTGCTTTAACAGAGCTGTAGTACGCTCAAACTTCCTGTCCATTAATCCCTGATCACTGGATATATACCCATAATGATTTAATATGGTTTCAATTTGAATAATTGGCGAATCACATTTTGGTTCATTATGAACAATACCAGAGTAGATATCTCTACCTTCATTTCTAAATAATCTAGTACTCCATGTGATGACATCATTTCTGCGATTACTTAAACTTACAATATTAAGAACCTTAATACTAATGGTATTAAACTTACTTTGCTCCTTATTTTTAAGAAACTTAATTAGTAAATTAGAATCTACTAACTCCTCATCTGCATCAACTATAAAAATCCACTCACCTTTTGCAAGGCTAGTAGAATAGTTTCGCATTCCTGAAAAATCATTAAACCATTGCTTAAAATACACCTTGTCAGTGTACCTTTTTGCTATTTCTACTGTACCATCTGAAGAACCCGTATCTACTATTATCAGTTCACTATCTATTCCTTTAAGTAGAGGTTGTAGACTATTCAAGCACCTTTCCATGTTCTGTTCTTCATCTTTTACCATCATACATATGCTTAACTTCATACTAAATAAACCTCCACAATAACATATAATATCCTAATTTAATATTTTTAATCTAAAAACAAGGGTCAACACCGAAGTGTCGACCCAAATATTGTTATTAACTTACTACAAAATTATCTTAATAACTGTAGTACACCCTGTGGCTGTTGGTTAGCTTGAGCTAACATTGCCTGAGCTGCTTGAGAAAGGATGTTGGTCTTAGTGAAATTCATCATTTCCTTCGCCATATCTACGTCTCTTATACGACTTTCTGCTGCTGTCAGGTTTTCAGATGCTGCACTCAAGTTGTTTATTGTGTGTTCAAGTCTATTCTGAACAGCCCCGAGAGAAGATCTCTGTGAAGAAACCTTTTCTATTGCATTATTGATTACTGTAATAGCCGCAGATGCTTTTTCATGTGTTGAAACATCGAGTGCAGCTATGTATTCTTTATCATCACTACCGTTAGTTACATTGTTAACTGAGGTATAAACAGCACCCTCAACAGTGGTGTGGTCACTACCAGCCTTACCTACAATACCAATAGCCTCTGAACGTACATCCTCAATATTAATGGATATACTCTGACCTTGATTTGCACCAACCTGGAATGACGCCTTAAATGTACTTCCTACAACCTCTTTTCCTTTAACATCAGCCCCATCAGTGATTCTGATATCGTTGAACTCTGAGCCAGCTTCTTTCGCTGTTATAATTAGTCTATCTGTTCCAGCTTGACTGGTTGTAGTGAATATAACGTCGTCCATCTTACTTCCTAATTGATCAACAATGCCACGTGTTAACATATCACTGTTCTTAGTTGAAGCACTTGGACCACCTTCATATGAAGATGCAGTCGCGAAAGAAATCTGTGCCAAATCCACCACATGATCAGCTGATCCTGCATAATCTCCATCATTACTATTGAAGAACTCTACAGTTTCATCTCCTACAGTAAAGCCTTTGCCTACTAACCATTTCTTCGCACCGTCAACAGTTAAACTACCAGCAGCATTAAAGTAATCTGTATTATTAATGTCTATACCTGTACTTAAAACCTGAGACTTAAGGTCAGCCGCTGTAAAGAATGACGCACTAACAGCTGCCTGAACTCGCACTTCAGCAGTTCCTGTATCTGTTGCTATAGCACCAACAGCAGCGAAGCTAGCACCGTCATTAGTTGATACAAGCAAGGAGTCATTAGTTCCTGTTTTTAAAGATACCGCCACTGATTGACCTGCTCCTGTAGCTACTGTTTGAATAGATAGAACATTCTTGTCACGACCAATAACAAAATTGTCTTCATCAATATTGTCATTAGCTTGTATTACTGCTTTTAAAGCCTCACCAATTTTGCCAATAACAAACTCTTCCTCTGTTGCGTTCTTGTCCAAAGTCAGAGTAACCTCAGTATTACCATTTGTAACCTCAATCTTATTAACATCTGCTGTTCCAGCATCAGTCTGAGCTATCTTTAATGTAATAGCCTCTCCATTAAATTTGAAAACAAACTCTCTGTTATTTAAGTCAGTTGTTACATTAGCAAAGGCACCAACAGACATTGCTACCTGCAGATTAGCTGCTTTTGCTTCTGTAATAGAACCACCAGTAAGATTTTGAGCTGTTCCCAAGCCAACCTTATCCAACTGAACAGGATCCCCACCAGTTACCGCACTACCATCACCTTTTAAAAGCTTCTGTGTATTGAATTCTGTTGTATTTCCTATTCTGTTGATTTCTGAGCTTAATTGATTGATTTCTTTTTGAATTTCGCTACGGTCAATACCTACGTTGGTGTCATTTGCTGATTGAGCTGTTAACTCTCTCATTCTTTGTAGAATACTATGTGTTTCTGTCAAAGCACCTTCTGCTGTCTGAATTAGAGAAATACCATCCTGAGCATTTCTTGATGCTTGATCTAAACCTCTAATCTGTGCTCTCATTTTTTCACTGATAGCAAGACCCGCTGCATCATCACCAGCTCTGTTAATTCTTAGACCTGAAGATAATTTTTCAAGAGCCTTAGATTGCATTCCACTGTTCGCACCTAGTCTCCCATAAGTATTTAACGCCGCAATATTGTGATTAATAACCATATAAAAAACCTCCCTGTGATTTTATTGGGCATCCATGCCCTAGTTAAATTCTAGAATTAAGTATTTGGCCAAAACCCTCTTCTATTTACTTTCATTATATTTATCGTACAATAATTCTTAATTCTTAACATATTTTTTTAAAATATTGCATAAACTTTTGATTTATAAGTGATTCTCGCCTTGTTTACTAATTTTCAAAGACAACTGTTGTAAATCCACATTTCCAATTTGTGCAGCTTCTTGATTTTCCTTTTGAATCTCAATAAAAACTTCCTTCCTATGAATAGAAATGTTTTTGGGTGCATTAATACCCAAGCGAATCTGGTCACCCTGTATATCCACAACAGTAAGCTCTATTTCATCGCCAATCATAATTGATTGACCTTTTCTTCTAGATAACACCAACATTAATCATTTCCCCCTATCTGACTTACTTTTTCACCTATCAAATAGTGTTTTATTTTGTAAGCTTCATTATTCAATAATACCTGTTTTCCCTTTTTGCTTCCTATATTAATTAATATAGGTGCTCTCATATTTACAGATATTTGGGTTATATCATCAGGAATTACAACTATTGCCAAAGTAAGAACTTTTTCTGCATTAGTAATCTCTATTGTCTTTACATCAGAGTCCTCAACATCAACTATGTAGTCCGACAGAATTGTAAAGGGGTCTGTTACAACAAAGGCTATTTCTGGTCTATCTACGCTTTGGAGCCACTGAAAAGGATTGTCAATTGTTAACTCCCCAAGCAATAC
>QKEK01000152.1 GCA_003251775.1 Clostridia bacterium
CAGATCTTGTAATAAACATACCCAAGCTAAAAAGTCATATGATGATGGTATATACTGGTGCAGTTAAGAACATGTTTGGTGCGATAGCTGGCACTGTTAAGGCTGATTATCACCTAAGAATGTCAGACTATGATAATTTTGCAAATGCCCTAATAGACATTTTTCTATCAACTAAAACATCATTAAATATAATGGATGCAGTAGAATCCATGGAGGGGCATGGTCCCAGTGCAGGAACTGTGAATAAAACTGGGCTTATACTAGCATCGGAAAATGCCTTTGCTTTAGATTACACTGCTACCTGTATAACTAATCTGGATTATACTAAGGTGCCAGTGTTATTCCATTCTGAAAAAAGAGGCTTGCTTAACAAACAAGATATAAAACATTGGGGTGAAGAAATTGAAGGTGTTAGGGTATCTAGCTTTGATTATCCCGCTCTTTACAAGAATAAGGTCAGTAGCTTTAGTAAATGGCCTCTGAATTTACTTGCTAAACAAAAACCAAAGGTATACTTTGATATGAGTAAATGTGTCGGATGTAAAATCTGTGTACAAAGCTGTCCGCCTAAAGTACTAAATCTCACTAATAAGCAAATGAGCATTGACCATGAAAGCTGTATCAGATGCTTTTGTTGCCACGAATTGTGTCCTGAAAAAGCAATAAGTATAAAAAGACCCTTTATTTCGAGATTGCTAGCAAAGCGTGATTTATAAATTAGCTATATCTATCAACACTATTAAAGATTACAAATAGCCTAAGAAACATAATATCTAGCAATAGGAGCTGTTCACTAATTATATTAAGTGCTACAGCTCCTATCTTAAACTCCTATTAATTGGCTAGCTCCTCATACAGCTCCCTTTGTCTTTGACTTAAGCTAGAAGGATTTTTTATCTTCACAACAATAAACAGATCGCCTCTTGCACCATTTTTTTTGCCATATCCCTTTCCCTTAATACGAATCTTACCATCTGTCTGAATATTTTCAGGAATCTTTATTTTAAGCTTACCGTCAAGAGTCTGAACGACCTTTTCCGTACCCAGAGCAGCTTCCCATGGCAGAACATCAATACTCTTAACTAAATTCTGTTCCTCAAGCTTATATTCTGAATCCTTTAACTCTACCTCTAGATATAAGTCTCCATTCGCTGATCCACTTACACTTGGCATTCCCTGACCCGCAAGCTTTATTTTACCGTTGTTGTTAATTCCCGCTGGTACCCTAAATGATATTTTTTTGCCATTTTTTATCACTAAGGTTTTCTCGACACCTTCAAAAGCCTCAGTTATAGTAACACTTATCTTAGTATTTATATCCTCTCCTTTTTGGGCTGTCCTTTGACCAAAGCCACTGTATGCAGTACGGCTACTACCAGAAAAAATATCATCAAAATCCATACCTCTACTACCACCAAAAAACATATTAAAAAAATCACTAAAACCGGTATTATTACCACCTTGCCTATACTCATATCTAACATTTTTCCCAAAGCCGTATTGCTCTGGATCAAAGTCATACCCATTTGCAAAGCTGTAATCATGCCCAAACTTATCGTATTTTTCTCTTTTATCTTTATCACCTAAGACTTCATACGCTTCATTAATTTCTTTAAAACGATTTTCAGCCTCTTTATTCCCTTCATTCTTATCAGGATGATACTTTTTTGCTAAATTTCTATATTTCTTTTTTATTTCATCACTTGTTGCATTTTTTTCAACGCCAAGCACTTCATAATAATCCTTATACTTCACAAGTATTCACCTCTTTTTTGACTTTCTCTGACCTTAATTACATTATACCCGAGACTATAGAAAAAATCAATACATTTATTCCTATTTCTCAACTATTCTAACCGCAGCAAGACCTTCCCCAAACATTTCTGCAGATTCATATACTGGCTCAATTACTATTTTTCCTTCAAGGTTTATATATCCCCACTTAGGTTTATTTTCACTTCCGACATTAACTGCTGCCAAGCCCTCACTAAAGCTTGAAGCTTCAGCATATTGAGGTTCAATAACCCACTCACCATTACTATCAATATATCCCCATTTTCCAGATTTTTCAGCTTTATCTTTCACAGCAGCAACACCTTCAGAAAAGCTATGAGCCATGGAATAATCTCCCCCTATTGCAATTTTTCCTGTTTTATCAATGAATCCCCAATCCTCTGCTGTTTGTATAGCACTTAACTTAACCACAGCATACCCCTCACTAAACATTGAGCTATAGCTATATTGAGGTTCTATTACTACCTCTCCCTGTTCATTAATATATCCACATTTTCCAGCTTCATTTTTTCCCTCACGGAACATTGCTAGACCCTCACTAAAAACAGAAGCAATATCAAACTTAGGCTCAATTACATACTCACCCTGAGTATTGATATATCCGTATTTATTATCGTGCTCTGCAGATTTTACTGGAGCTAGATTATTTGTAAATACTGAAGCATCAGCAAATGTTTTATTAAATACATTATTGCCGTTTTGGTCAACAAACATCCATTCTTCTGTACCCTCAGCTTCTATACTAACAGGCAAAAGTCCGTTATAAAAGGTACGTGCTTTTTTGTATGTAGGTTCTAATACATACTCCCCTTTTTTATTAATTACACCATACTTGATGTAATCCTGAAAACCAACATAAACTATCGCTTTGTCCTCTCTAAAGGGATATCCACCAGCAAATTGTGGTTCTACTACTATCTCTCCCTGCTTATTGATATAGCCTACAAGACCCTGTTTCATACATGATGTAAGTAATATCAAAATACTAAACAGTACAAAAACTATCATCGTTTTCTTAATTTCAACTCTAATCTTCATCTTCCTATTCATCTTCCTATTCATCTTCCTATTCATCTTCCTATTCTTTTTCCTATTTATTTTCTAGGGTAGTATTTGCGTACATTATTTATAACAATAAATCTAATACTGTAGCACCATATTTTTTACAAATCTCAACTAACTCCTGCTCTGTTTTCTTTTCATTAACAGTAACTATAACTCCAGCAATACCTCTGTATAGCCTCAAAGTATTTTCTAGTGCATCTGGATAGCTAGTCTTTATAATAAAGGGTTCTTGTATATAACCCTGTGCTATATTTACTATTTGAGGTAGCATACCACTATTAGCTTCTAGTATTTTATCCAAATTAAAATAAACCGCATCGAATCCAGCACAGGATGTGTCAAGAGCAGTATTTATAACACCGTCTTCATTACCATTTATAAGCTCTGATAAGCTCTCATCGTCCATGATGAAATTACCTATACTATCTTTCGCAATATTTTGTATATTAACATGCTTGGTTAAAGAGGTGATTAGCTTTTTATTTTTCATATCAAGATTACCGAATGTAGTAATAGACTTAACACAACTAACTGAATTACACGTACTTTCATTCAATATTACTTTTACTGCTGAAATATATTCGGGTGTAGTACCACAGCACCCCCCTATTAGTCGAATACCTTGCTTGACTATTTTTGAAGAAAGCTGTGCAAAACGCTCTGGTGTTTCATCATAAATAGTATTTCCGTTTATTAGTTTTGGCAGTCCAGCATTAGGCTTTGCACTAATGAGGATATCAGAGACCTCAGAAAGCTTTTGGGTTATATCAACCATATGCTCAGGTCCAAAGGAGCAATTAGTTCCAATTACATCTGCCCCAAGAGCTTTTAGCACCTCTGCAACTAAAATGGGATCACTTCCCATCAAGGTTCTACCGTTATTCTCAAATGCCATTGAGCATATTATCGGAAGCTTAGTATTATCTTTTGCCGCCAATAATGCAGCTCTCATCTCAGCTAAATCAGTAAATGTTTCGAAGTTTATGATATCAGCACCACCGTCTGCAACAGCAATCGACTGCTCCTTATACACCTCATACGCCATCTCAAAGCTAAGGTCACCTGATGGCTCCATTAGCTTTCCAATAGGACCTATAGAAGCAGCTACAAAACCATCATTCTGCATAACCTCTTTTGCTATCTTAGCTCCTAAATAATTAAGCTCATAGGTCTTTTCTCCTAATCCGTATTCATTTAGCTTTATACGATTGCCCTGAAATGTATTTGTTTGTATTATATCGCACCCTGCATCCTTATATGACTGGTATACTTGCCTTACCTTTTCCTGATGGGTTTCGTTCCATAGCTCTGGACATTCTCCACCATTAAGTCCCATTTTCTGTAGCACAGTACCTTTTGAACCGTCATAAATTAGTACGCGTTTTTTCATTTCATCAAGAAAGCTTCTCATAAAGTTCCTCCAATTAATAGCAAAATAGACCCCCAGCAAACAGTGCCAACTATATGCTGGTAAAAACTATTATACCAGTAACTTAAATGAACTTCAACTTAAGCTTTTTGCGTTGTTACATATTTATGCAAAACAACACAAAATAGCGTATTAATGCACAACAACACGATATTTTCAACTCTAAACAGATTTTTTAATAGGTAAAAGCACCTCTCTATTTATTGAATATGGGTTAAAGGTTTCTTTTATAATTTCACCCTTGGGGTTCATTTCTACAATTGCATGATGCATGAATTTATTCCTCAGGAAATAACGCATATCTACAAATGTGTACCTTTTAAATTCCTCTATCCTTTCACACTTAACATGAAATAATGGAGAAAACTCCTTAAAAAATGCCCCTGTTTTTGAATGAAGTACACTTTTCAATGCTTTGTCCTGAAGCTTATCAAACTTATTTATTATGCTTATGTTCTTCTTTAGCACACCCTTTTGTCCAACAATGTTTTCCCATTCAGATTCTAATATAAAATGCCACTTTAGAACATTCGTCATACCTGGCATTACACTAACCTTCTTAAAATCTGCTTTATATCTTGACTTGAGATGCAGTATAACGCTTACTTTCATAATCACTCTTGCTATTAAATATATAATAAGACTAATAGAAAAAGCCATCTGTAGCTTTCCCATACCTATCAAGAAACCTCCCAATAACAACAAAAATATAAAATCAAATGAGCTCATAAGATTGAAGGTAAACTTCTTCTTTGATATAGGCCATAACAGCTTTGCTCCATAAATATTAAACAAATCAAAAAACACATGTGAAGCACACCCCAACAAGGAAAACAAATACAGGTGAAAAAAGCTAGTGTTTTGATAAACTAATCCTAGGATAGCTGAAATAAGCCCAGAGCAAACTAACATTCCTATGATAGAATGAGTCTGACTCCTATGGTGCTTTAAGTAAAAATAATCACCCCAACGCTGTAATAAAATATCCGCATCCGGGAACAACGAACCAATTGTTATAGCCATAGTTGCTGCGTTTGTTATCTCTATTGAATTACCTGTAGCCTTTGATACTGCCAATCCCACCATTGCATGAGTTACTGGATCCATTAATTCACCCCTAAAAAAATTTAATACTGTTTATTATATTTTGAGTATATTACGTTGTTATCTTTATACACTATTTTTGCTATTACTGAAATAAGTCATTTATTAATGCAAAAAGTGCGTAGTGATTTAGTTTACTACACACTTATTAATAACTATAGCTTATTATATCATTTGACCTAGTCAAAGTCATGGGTAATATCTTACAATCTTTACTGGACAATTTGCACCAAAAAGCCTATGTCGTCGACAATATCAAAGCTAGGTAATAGTTAAAGAACCTTATTGCTTTATATTATGAATCTAAAAATCTCATTTAATATGCCTTAAACTCTCATCTTGTTCATTTTCCATGTACTCCCACAACTTATCTGACCACTCAATTGCAGTTTGATAGTCATGAGGTAATTTATTAATATTGTATTGTATGCTATCACATAAGGCTTGCATGTTTCCAAAATTTCCTTTTTCATACTCCAAGCATAGCTTATATGGAATACTATATACTGATTCCTCTCCCAAAAAAGCCTTTTTTACTGCTTCAGTCAATGGAAGATTTTTAACTATTTTAACCATTGGCTCATGAAGTAAAACATCAATAACAGACAATATGCCTAAGAGAGAAATTTCATCAGTACAATTCTCTAAGATCGGTGTTTGAGATGCAATCAACTCCAAGAATTTAGATCTGAACATAGAAAGCTTTATCAATTCTGTAGACGTCACCTTCCCTAAATCCTGTACCATAGCCAATGACAACCATTTACTAAAAGCATTTATGCCCAATATAGACAAGGCATGATGGATAGATGTAATATGAGTTGCTAAAGAGAAGCTACTATTAACTACTCTTAGTAGCTTATATGTCAAACGCACATCTATCTCTATAATGTTTGCAATATCTTTAAAATTTGGTTCGGGCTTAGTAAGTGCCTCCATTAAGCGAATATACTGTGCTGAGCTAACAGACAACTCCTTACTTCTAAGCATTCCGGGCTTTTTAAAAAAGTATCCCTGAAAATAGTCAAACCCAAGCTTTTTTGCCCATTCATATTGTTCTCTTGTCTCCACCTTTTCAGCTAATAATAGCTTGCCCTGTTTATGGTATTTGTAAAAAATTTGTTGTATATCGTCCTTGGAGTTTTTTAAAAAATCGACCTTAATTATTCGAGATAAACGTATCAGCTCCTCATGAGAATAATTACCGTCAAAATCATCAATAGCTATTGTATATCCTTCATTAATTAGCTTTTGGATTTTTGAAACAAATACTTCATCAGGGGTTATATTCTCAAGAAGCTCTATAACAACATTGGTAGTCGACAACAAATTAGGGATTTCTGCTTTTATCAAATACTCATCAAAATTTATAAAGGCTGTTTTGTCCCCAACTAAATTATTAATCCCAAAATGAAAATAGCTATTCATAAGAAGTATAGCAGTAGCGACATTATAAGTAATGGATGTATTGTAGAAGTTCTTTTCACTGTCACGATATAAAAGCTCATATCCAACAACTACATTATCTCGATTAAAAATTGGCTGTCTTGCAACAAAAATATCCACTAAAATGCCTCCGATAAATTGAATACTATAATATTATTATAAATTAATATTGTTTAATGTCAACTGTGGTATTTTTTTGTTTCGTTAAAATCTTTAAATTCAATGTTATTAAGACTATTATTACCCTTATTCAATTAGAGCTTTTTGCGTAGTATTTGTTTACTTAATATTTGTTTACCTAGTATAAATTAGTATACCTTAACTTATAAAGCTGCTGGTGGAATTTACTTGCCGCTTCAACCAATTCTTTGTACGGTCTATCCGTAATATCAACAAAACCAACATGATGGTTTTCCCCATCCCATGCCCTTCCTAAGACTGGCTGGTCATAGTATTGAAACCAATGTGCACCTACAAAATTCGGGTTTTCTATAACACTTTTCATATATGTAGCATATGCTTCTCCACGCTGTTTTTCATTGTCAACTGGAACTAACCCTGGAGCGAAAAATCCACAATTGTCATAATTAAATACATTAAAATGAAATTCACCTATAATAATAGCCTTATCATAGCTTCCTAAGTTCATCCAGCTTTGATTAATATGCTTTTTGTAGCAATTAAAGCTTACAACATCACAATGTCTAGCACATGCCTGCACTACCTCTCTACCTGTTCCCCAGTCAGCAAGTCTTGAGCCAAGATACAACAAATTAGGAAATGCTTTTTTCATCACATTATTTACCTTTTCATAATACTGCTCTGCAAGATAATAAAGCAATTCAGAAGCACATACCAAAAAGCCCTCATATGGTTTTTCAAGGACATCAAAGGAATCAAAAAGGGTCTGTTGTTCTATATTTAAGAGGCTAATATTTCCTTTATACTTCCTTTTTAGAAAATCAATAAATGCACGTTTAGCATATGCCTTTTCATTATTAGAATCCATTTTAAAAATCTCACGAATCACTGAATAATGCTGTTCTTTTTCTTTTGCATTGCCCCATGCTATTTCATTATCAACAAAAATGCCAATACACCAAGGGTCTTCGTTAATACTATATGTACTTAGCTTTTGCACCATTTTGTTCAAGCTTTCATCAAATTCAACATCAAATGGATCTGCTAAATCGCCCCATGCAGGGTTTCCACTAGGTATTTTTGCATGGTTGCCAAAAATCCACCCATTTGCTACATATGGAAGTTTGAATTCCTCTCCCCTTCCAAAGAATAGGTCTGGGTCTGACCAGCACCCAAGGGAGCTAAAACCCCACGCCTTCATCCTTACTATTGCATTCTCCTTCCATTTAAATGCATAGTCCTTCCCATATTTTCTTTCTAAATTAGCTGTGTAAAAATTAAATCCCTCTCCGCTTGTTAGTCCCTTTGGGGTTCTGATTTTATTTGACAACTCGATATAATGCTCCTTTAGTTGTCCTTTTTTGGGCGGAAGCTCACTAAACATCTCTTCTCTACCACTTATCCAGGTTGCAGAGTCACCCAACCGCAGAATATCAATCCCTGTCGAGATAAAAGGATAGCCCTGTGGATCAATTAACGACCACATGCCGTTAACTTTTTTAGCATAAAAATAGCCTGTTGCATTCTGCCTTAATCGCTCATTCTTGTAGCCACCATACGTACTAAGCTCGGTAGAATTTTTGTCTTCCATAAGCTTGCTTAATTCCATCTTTTCATTTTCAATGCTCTCTTTTAATTGGGTGTCAGAATATATTTTCTCATTCCAATTACCTTTTTGATATTGCCCATATTGGTCTACAAGGTTATTTAAATAAGAAGCACTCCTTGCTGGATTCTTCTCAATCCTAAAATCAGAAAATATTACCTTGTCGTTGAACTCCAATTCAGTAAAATAGCATGTTATTTTGTCTATTTGATATGAGCCTGTGGGGACTTCTCCTGATACAAAATTAGCTACTAAATGATTATTTAGTGGCGGGATGTTATGCATACCCAATTCCTTTATATTCTCCCCCATTGCAACCACAACTGGTGTTACCTTATGATTTGCTATTCTAACCCTAAACAAAGCCTCACCCTTATTCTCTATAGAAATATAAGCTATGCTAATGTACAAATCATATGCCTCTTCTAATTCATTTGATATGTTGAAAGCTATACTTTCACATTCCTTCAATTCCCATTCAGTTACTGATTCTGGGTATATATCCGCAGATGACTTATGGTAATTTATTATACTTTGCATATATTTCTCCCTAATCTACATAAGTCTTTCAAGTAGCTTCTTTATTTCTGCTGGTTTTAAGACTTTACCATAAGATACTACTTTTTCATCAACCACCAAAGCAGGTGTTGACATTACCCCATAAGAAGCTATTTCAGAAAAATCCGTTACCTTCTCAATTTGAGCGTCAAGCCCTATTTCTTTTAATGCTGCTTTTGTATTGTCCGCAAGAGTTATACAGCTTTTGCAACCTGAACCTAAAACTTTAATAGTCATAATCTATTCCTCCTTAAAATCCTAAATATAACTGAAGATAGTTAAACAAATACCCAATTATTACAATCCCTATCGACACTATACCAACAAATATTGCCAATAGCTTTGTTTTCACTACCTTTTTAAGCATTATTATAGATGGCAATGATAATGCAGTTACAGCCATCATAAATGAAAGAATTGTGCCAGCTCCAACACCCTTAGAAAAAAGAGCCTCAGCGATAGGAATTGTTCCAAAAATATCAGCATACATAGGTATACCAACTATAGTTGCAAGTAAGACTGAAAACGGATTGTTTTCTCCAATAACCTTTTGTATAACATCCGAAGGTATCCAGTTATGAATTAACGCTCCAAGTCCTACCCCAACAAAAACGTATATCCAAACCCTTTTAATAATTTCAAGTACACCATCCTTTGCATACAAAAGCCGTTCTTTACGTGTAAGCTCTGGTGATTCAATATCAACATTCTTACCCGTCCTTACAAAGGGCTCTACATAGCTTTCAAGACCCATTTTGTCAATAAGGGTCCCACCAATAACAGCTAATGCTATACCCACAACGACATAAGCAAGTGCTATTTTAACCCCAAATACGCTCATTAAAAGAATATAAGCAGCAAGGTCAACTAGTGGTGAGGATATTAAAAACGAAAAGGTTACCCCTATTGGTAATCCAGCATTTGTAAATCCTATAAATAGAGGAATGGATGAACATGAGCAAAACGGTGTAACGGTGCCAAGCAAAGCACCCAATATATTTGCTCCTATTCCTTTAACATTACCAAGTATCTTTTTTGTTTTTTCCGGAGGAAAATAGCTTTGAACATATGACACAATAAATATTAAAACTGACAATAACACAAAAATCTTTATTGAATCGTAAATGAAGAATTGTACACTTCCTCCGATACGTGTATTAATATCAAGACCAATTAAAGAAAGTATTCCACCAATTAATTCATTAAGCCATTTCATACCCAGTATCTGTTGTTGAAAAAAATCCCATATCATTTGCATTTCCCACACTCCTCATCACAAAAATGCTCTTTGTTTTCACTTGAAATCTGCTTAACAAAGCTAATTACTTCCTCATATTTTTCTTTAACAAGAGAGTAGTGCATCCAATTTCCAACTCTTACTCCACTAACCAAGCCTGCATCAACAAGAACCTTCATATGCTGAGATAAAGCTGGCTGCGAAAAATCAAAATGCTCCAATATTTTACAAGCACACAAAGACCCATTAGACAATAAATCAATTATCTTAAGCCTTTTTTCATCTGACATAGCTTTGAACACTGGTGCAAAGTCAAAATATTTCATTTTATATACCTCTCTTCTATAAGCATTTGCTTATAATATAAGTAACT
>QKEK01000183.1 GCA_003251775.1 Clostridia bacterium
TGTTTTTCCTACAGTTGAGCATTTTACTTCATGGGGTTGTGTAGCTCCCTCCAGTAACACTAGTGCTGGTAAAAAAAAAGTACAAGAGTCTCACAAGGACACAAATTCTTAAAACCTGCTCTTGTTCAAGCTGCTAACTCCATTTCCCGTTCAGTCAACTTGGGCTTGCTCCCTTTAAAACACTCATCTATAATCTTCTTAATTGATTTTTGATAAGGCTTATATAGCTCCAGTATACTTAGAATCGCAACCTTGTGTATTCCCTGATTATAGAGCTCCTCAAATAATGAATTGAGAAAATCGCAATTTTCTACAAATGGCATGTAAAGCTTGTCCTCTACAGCCATATCCAGTGCCTGTCTTAGACACTCTAAAGCTTCTGCTCTTCTATATATCCTTTCATTTGATGCTGCAATATATATGGTTGTATATATACTGGTGAGTAAATTCGGAAAAATAGATGCAATACTCAAAAAATGCTCAGAAATACCCAAAAGCTTCAGATATTCGCCCTTTATTAAAAGCACTCTCCCATATACAATATTAAAGTATGACATAGAAGGAAACAAGAGACGGCTGGAATTAAATTCACCCTCGTCTATCCATAGTGGAATCATATCATTCTGCTTTAATGCCCCTTTATTAGTGATAGTCTAACCTGTAAAAACAATGCACATATTGTTATCTGATGCTGCCTATGGCTATTAGATAGGTGAAGTGCTTTATGCACAATAATTTCTGCATTCTCAAAATTCCCTTGATTATAATACCATTCTGCCTCCATTACATATTCTGCACCCATTCCATGCCCCTCTGTCAATTGGTAGTAGTATGGCATAGCCTCTTTAATATCCAAAACCTCTTAATCAAGATTTCCATTCGTCCTATGAAACATATATAGCACCGAGGGTGAACCAAATGTCCAGCTATCATTTGTATCCAAAAAGCTTGTTGGCTCTTTTAGAAGCTTACATGCTTTTCTATGATATTCAGACATTTTCATAATATCATTGTATTCGTTAAAGCTTAATAGTAGCTCATATTCTCCCCTCAACCTGCTTTTGGTTTCTGAGTCAAAGCTACTGCTTTTTATACGCACATCTAACTCTTTGCAGGCTTTTTAAAACATCTCCATTTCATTAAAGGTCATCAGGCACAATGCGTAGATAATCAAAGCTATAAGATGTTGCTGTTTGATTTCCTCTGGACACTCTTCAAAGTATTTAATGCATATATCCTTTTGTTCAGTTCCTATACTTTTGCCCCTATCCTTTTTAAATACCTGAAGTAATTTATCAAAATATCCGACTAAATAAAAGAATTTCATAGCCACCAAATATTCATCGCTACTACTATACCATTCACCTGCCTTATCATAAAGGTGCCTTTTATAACTTTGCTCTTTTTTATCCAGTATTTCCTGCAAAAAGATTGGAAGAATATTGTGAATTTGATATGTTTTTGTTATTTCATCATAATTCACAAAAGCGTTTTTACTAATAATCTTCTCTAACAGCATTTCTGCATTTGCATTACCCCAAATATATAAAGCCTGTCCCTTAGTGAATTTATCAAATATACACATATTTAACAAGAACTCCTGTGTGTCCTCTGAATAGTGTTTAAATATCGCATTCTCAACTAATTTGTATATATTATTATTTGCCATAAAGCTTCCGTATTCTTTATAATTTAGCATCATTAGGTAAAGAGCACTTACCCAACCCTCTGTGGTTAGATACAGTTTATCCGCCTCACTTTCATTAATGCTAATTCCACATAGCTTATAATATTTTATAATCTCTTTTGAATTAATTTCAAAGCAGTCCTTTGTTATATGATTAATATAGCCCTTTAGTAAAAGCTCATCCATATTCTGAAGTTCAATAAATCGTGTAATTAGAACTACATGCAAATCCTCAATCTCATTGACAATCAAAAACTCAATCAGTCTGTTAACCTCATCTTCGTTTACTAAATGGTAATCATCAATAACCATTAGAGTTCTTTTTGCAACACAATACGCTCTATAATACTCAATGCTTTCTGCATAGATACGCTGTCATTTGGAAATCCGAGCTGAATAAGCTTGTTTAAAAAGCAAACTACAAACTTAGAATAATGCTATTTATCCTTAATATAATATTTAACCATTTCCTCTAAAAGCTCGTCTCTCTCAAGCTTTCTAATAATGCTTCTTGCATTTTTATGGTTAGTTATATAGGTAGGATCCCCAGATAAAATATACCCAACCAGCTGATTAATTGGATTATATCCTTTTTCATTCAGTGCCTTAAAGACAGTTACTAAAATCTCTTCAGCCTGACTTGCTTTATCATTTTCAACACTAAATTTCATGGTTTCATTTATTCCCATAGTACAAACCACTCCATTTCTTCACTAAACTTATATAACTATAATAATACGAATATCAACATATTTCAATACTTATTTGATAATATATCTAGTATTAGTTATAATTACGTTGTATTATTTCCCCATACAAGCTTTCTCCAATCATTTCAGTAATCTTAACTGAAACAACTTGGTTCAGTAAGGATTTGTCCCCCTTTATTACAACATTTATATAATTATTGGTTAACCCCTGCACTTCTCCATTATCAGTCTCTTGCTCTACAAGGACATCTACAATCTTATTAATATACCTTTTCAAAAACGCTGTTTTCTGCAAGTTAACCAGTTCTAATAATAACTTACTTCTCTCTTCCTTAATTTGAGGAGACACCTGTTCCTTCATACTAGCCGCCGCAGTTCCTTGTCTTTTCGAATACTTAAATATATGTGCCGAAGC
>QKEK01000106.1 GCA_003251775.1 Clostridia bacterium
TATATGATTCCTTCATATTTTATATCAATAGAAAGCATCCCACTAACTACTAACGGTAAGGTAGACAGAAAGGCATTGCCAGACCCAGATGGAAGCATGAACACAGGGGTGGAGTACGTCGCTCCAACCAATGAAATAGAGGAACAGCTGGTTAAGCTGTGGCAAGAGCTACTTGAGGTAGAAACAGTCGGTATAAACGATAACTTTTTTGAGCTGGGAGGACACTCACTAAAGGCTACAACACTTGCCTCAAGAATACATAAAGAACTAAATATTGAGATAACACTCAGAGACATATTTACTAAGCCCATAATAAAAGAGCTTGCTATGTACATACAGGAAAAGGAGCAGGGAATACATGCAAATGATACAGCGAAAGGCAGTCAGACTAAGAGAAACGAGTTTGTAATGATTGAGCCTGTTGAGAGGAAGGAGTATTACACTGTTTCAGCCGCACAGAAGAGGATGTATCTATTAAATCAGTTTGATAAATCCCTCACAAACTATAATAATTCTACAGTTAATGTGATAAAGGGTAGTCTTTGCTATGAAAAGCTAGAGCAGGTATTTCAGAAAATGATACAAAGACATGAATCCTTCAGAACCTCCTTCGAAATGGTAGAGGGTGAGCCTGTACAGATAGTACATGAAGAATTTAGCTTTGAGGTCGAGTATTACGAACAGAAAGAAGCTAATAGTAAAAATAATATAAATGATACTATTAAGGGATTCATACGCCCATTTGATTTAAGCAAGGCTCCATTATTAAGAATAGGCATTATTAAAATCACAGATAATGAGCACATTCTATTATCTGATATGCACCATATAATTTCAGATGGTGTATCCATGGGCATCTTCATAGAAGAAATAGTAGCATTATACAATGGAGAGGAATTACCAGAGCTAAGAATACAGTACAAGGATTATTCAAAATGGCAAAATCAATTATTAAAGTCAGATAGAATGGAAAATCAAATAGAGTACTGGTTAAATACATTCCAAGGAGAGCTACCAGTGCTAGAGCTTCCTTGCGATTATACAAGACCAGCACAGCTAAGCTTTAAGGGGAATAGCATAGGCTTTGAGCTTGGAAAGGATTTAACCAGTGAATTAAATAAGTTATGTATGAAGACAGGGGCTACCATGTATATGACACTGCTTGCCCTGTTTAATGTATTGTTGCATAAATATACAGGACAAGAGGACGTAATAGTTGGTTCGCCTACTGCGGGAAGAAACCATGCAGATTTATATAACATGATAGGTATGTTTGTAAATACCTTGGCAATAAGGAATTATCCTAAATCAGACATGACCTTCAATGAATTCTTGCAGGAGGTAAAAAATTCGTCCTTGCAAGCCTTTGAGAATCAGGACTATCAATTTGAGGATTTAGTGGACAAGCTGGATTTAAGAAGGGATATGAGCAGAAACCCATTGTTTGATGTTATGCTTGTATTGCAGAATATGAGCTTTGAAGACAGAAGGGTTGAGGGTATAGAGGTTGAGCCCTATGAGTATGAAAAGACTGCTTCTAAATTTGATATAACACTATCTGGTGTTGAGAGTAATGGTAATTTATTCTTTGACTTAGAGTATAGTACTGCACTTTTTAAAAAGGAAACCATTGAAAGAATGATAAGTCATTTTAAAATTACCATTAATGAAATAATGAAAAACCCAGATACTCAATTAAACAAAATAGATATGCTTACAGAGAGTGAAAGACATCAAATACTAAATGACTTTAATGATACAAAGGCGGACTACCCTAAAAACATAACCATACATGAGCTATTTGAAAAGCAAGTAGATAAGACACCTGATAATATAGCATGTGTTTTTGAGGATGAACAAATAACATATAAGGAATTAAATAAAAAAGTCAACCAATTAGCAAATAAGCTAAAGACAATGGGAATAAAGCCAGATAGTGTAGTTGCAATCATGATAGAACGCTCAATTGAAATGATAGTAGGAATGCTTGCTGTATTAAAGGCAGGAGGAGCATACCTGCCAATAGACCCTGACTATCCAGCTGATAGAATTAGCTATATGCTTGAGGATAGTGGAACTAAATTATTGCTAAGCAGGTACGCTCTAGTTGATAAGCTTTGCACAGATACATTTAATAACAGAATTGATGTTATTGATTTAGCTCAGTCGGATATATATAATGGTGAAGGCTTGAATCCAGATAATATTAACAAACAATCTGATTTAGCTTATATAATCTATACATCAGGTACAACTGGAAAAGCAAAGGGAGCAATGATAGAGCATAAAAATGTTGTCAGACTGCTTTTTAATGATAAATTCCAGTTTTATTTCAGTGAAAAGGACGTATGGACGATGTTCCACTCCTTCTGCTTTGACTTTTCAGTATGGGAAATGTATGGAGCTTTACTGTACGGAGGTAAGCTAGTAATTGTGCCAAGAATCGTGGCATCTGATCACAAAGAATTCTTACAGCTATTAAAGAAAAATAAAGTGACAGTACTTAATCAAACGCCAACAGCCTTTTACGGGTTAATGAATGAGGAATTACAAAGAAATAGTGAAAATAATCGAAGCTATAGTAAAAAGCATAATAGTGAAGAAACACAAGAGAAAAATGGAGTAAAAAACAGTAATGAAAGTCAAGAAATTAACGAGCAACTTTGTATTAGTTATATTATTTTTGGTGGAGAGGCACTAAAACCAGGTATGTTAAAGGGATGGAAGCACAAGTATCCTGCTACAAAGCTAATTAATATGTACGGAATAACCGAAACAACAGTTCATGTTACGTATAAGGAAATTACTGA
>QKEK01000110.1 GCA_003251775.1 Clostridia bacterium
GCCAGCTATAATTTTATTTTACTGAGGCTTTTTAAAGCTGATACACTTTGTTAAGCATTATTTCCCATATTTATTGATAATTCAATGCCTACCAGTTATAATTTGAGTGATTTTATTAGCTAGCTAGAGTAAAGCAGGTAAAGCTAGTAAAGCTAGTAAAGCTAGTAAAACTAGTAAAACTAGCGTAAAGCTAGCAAAGCTTAAATTGTTTATTATATAGCTGGGGGGCAATATGAAAGGGAAATTTCTTTTAGTTTTTTTTATAGTATCAAGTATAGCATTCTCCTTTGTAATGCATAAAACAGTGCTATTAATAAGAATTAACTCATCTTATTTATACAGCATGAAAACAGATTTGCATTGCATAGAAGCAGATAGCGTTATTCTTCCTTCCGTTACTACCGCTCCTTCAGCTCCTGAATTACTTAAAAAATCAGCAGGTATTTACGACGTTGATAAAGAGTTAAAATCCACATACCACAAGTCCTATAAAACCAATACCAATAGTAAAATACTAAATATAGCCTTTTTAGGTATTGATAGTAGCAATGATCGTTTAAAGGAAATGAGCTATTTTCGTACAGACACTATTATCATCATTCATATTGACCCTGATATCAAAAAAACAAGGATACTGTCAATTCCTAGAGATACACGTACCTTTATTCCTGCAATTAATAGAATGGACAAGATTAATCACGCATACGCATACGGAAGTGTAAAGAATCTGGCTATTGAAAGTAGCTTAGAGACTATAAATAATCTGATTAAATACGATAAGATTGATCATTTCTTTGCAATTGATATGGAGCCTATTCCAGATATAATAGATGCCCTTGGTGGTGTTACTCTAGACGTAGAAGTAAAAACAAAAATGCTTAAAAAGGGTGTTCAAACCTTAGATGGAACTAAGGCTCTTGACTACATCCAGTATAGAGATAGGGCTGAGGGTGACATCGCAAGAATAAAACGACAACAAAAGCTTATTAATGCGTTATACTGTAAGCTTGCCCTTTCAGATAGCGTACCTGATGAAATAGAGATTATTGATAAATATCATGAGCATATAAAAACCGATTTATCTTCACAGGAGCTTATAGAGCTTGCAAAAGCATTTTTTGGTATCGACTATAGTGATATCAGTTATTACTTGCTACCTGGTGAAGGTAGGTATATTGACAATGTCTCTTATTGGGTACCGAATGAAATAGAGGTCGATAAAATGTTACAGTCGTTATTTATGAGTGAATAGTCTTTTTCGGTGTAATTGTACTGCTTTTCAAACTATTTTCTGAATTTATATATCAACGCAAAAAGCTTAACGCAAGTATTCCTTCATGTATTCATCAAAGGCTTCCTTCCAGTCTTTAAAGCTATAAATACTAGATATTCTTAGCATCATATTATCTAAAACAGAGTAGCGTGGCCTTTTAGCCGCAGTTATATACTCTTCAGAGCTACATCCAATTATATTAACAGGTATTTGTAGTCCTGTAATAATCTCTTTTGCATATTCATACCATGTACATTCTCCACTTGCAGTGCCATGGTAAACACCAAAAGCCTCAGTGTTTATTAGCTTAGCTATCATATTAACAACCTCTTTTACGCTGGTTGGAGAGCCGTACTGATCATTAACAATAGTAATCTGCCTTCTATACTTACTCTGCTCTATGATGTTCTTTATAAAATTCTTTCCCTCTCCATACAACCATGCGGTTCTGATTATGTAAAATTTGTTTGAGAACTGCTGTATATATTTTTCCCCTTCATGCTTCGACCACCCATAAACTGTCTTTGGTCCTTTTATGTCAAACTCGTTATATGGTCTTATCTTACTATTCTCTAAAATGCCACTGCCATCAAATACATAATCAGTAGAAATATGAACTATTCTTGCCCTTATATTCTGAGCAGCAATAGCAATGTTTCTTGCCCCAACTGCATTAACAAGAAAAGCAGTATCTCTATTCTTTTCTAAATAGTCTACGCGTGTGTCAGCAGCACAATTAATTATAATGTCAGGCTTAATCTCTTTAACCACTCTTGCTGTAGCTTCAAAAGCTGTTATGTCGAGCCCCTCTCTACTAAGAAAAATAATTTGATTCTTATAGTCTGAAAAATACTTCTTTATTCCAAGCCCCAGTTGTCCGCTACTGCCCGTAACCAGTATTTTCAAAATTATTTCTCCTCTCTATAATACTCCTTATACTCTCCTGACGTAGTTACCCTTAGCCATTCACCGTTTTCTATGTACCATTTTATGGTATCTTTGATACCTTCTGAAAATCTTATCTTTGGTTCCCATCCAAGCTCAGCTCTGATTTTAGATGAGTCAATAGCATATCTTCTATCGTGACCCTTTCTGTCTTTAACATATGAAATAAGATGGTTTCCAAGCTTGCTTTTTTTCTTATCTTCAACTGACAGGCTTTTGTTTATTTCATCCAGAATAATATGTACAATTTCTATATTAGTCTTTTCATTGTTTCCGCCTATGTTATAGACATCACCAATTTTACCATTGTTAATTACTTCATCTATTGCCTCGCAATGATCCTTTACGTGTAACCAATCTCTGATATTAAGACCATCTCCATATATCGGTAGCTTTTCTCCATTTAATGCGTTGTTTATCAGAAGTGGAATGAGCTTTTCTGGGAACTGATATGGCCCATAATTATTTGAGCATCTGGTAATGTTCATAGGAAAATTATATGTGTCATAGTACGCCTTAACAAGCATATCGCCTGCTGCCTTAGATGCAGAATAGGGACTATGTGGGTCTAGTGGCGTCTGTTCAGTAAAATACCCCTTTGCTCCAAGTGAACCATATACCTCATCTGTAGAAATCTGTAGGTATTTTTTTTCTTTTTTGTAGGTTTCACCTTCTGTCCAGAAGAGTCTGCATACTTCCAATAATGCTTGAGTGCCCAGTACATTAGTTTTTACAAAAACAGAAGGGTCTTCAATGCTTCTGTCCACATGACTTTCAGCAGCAAAGTTTACTACTGTATCAAAATCATATTGTTTAAAAAGGCCATACACCTCTTT
>QKEK01000003.1 GCA_003251775.1 Clostridia bacterium
TCAATTATTTCTATTCTTAAAGACAATGAGGTTGCCGATAAAATAAGAAAACAGATGCAATATTAGCTGTCTGCAAAACATAAACGCAAAACTAATCAAACTCTAATAATAATCTATCAAGTTTTAATGCTGTACTAATGTTGAGCTTATATAATATATATGAGCTTAACGAACCTCAAATTTGATAGAAATTCTAACGAAGTTCGTTAAATCACCGAGACGAAATGGCTTTGAAACCACTTATGATGGTTATTTGTGCCATAGGCATGGAGGAGTTAATATTATTGTATAACTATGAAATATGTGTATTTATTAAATACAGAAAAGAGGTTAACTATGAGATTTTTAGGTAATATAATTTGGTTGGTTTTTGGAGGCTTTCTACTTGCTCTTGGTTGGGGTATAGCTGGACTTTTAGCCTGTATCACTATAGTAGGGTTACCATTTGGGTTTCAATGCTTTAAAATAGCCTCCTTTGTTATATGGCCCTTTGGAAGAGATGTAACCATCGGAAACTTTGGAGCCATGGGACTTATAGGTAATATTATATGGATAATGCTATGTGGGTGGGAGCTATTTATTGGTCATATAATTGCTGGACTTATACTGACGATAACAGTAATTGGTGCTCCATTCGGAATGCAGCACTTCAAATTTGCGAAGCTGGCACTTATGCCTTTTGGTGCTGATATATATAGCGTTAACAGACCATATAATTACTAAGTCAATTAAGAAGCTTTGGCGAGCTTTCTTTGTACAATTAAAAAAGCTATATGCGTTGCTACAAATTTATACAAAATTACACTCAATAGGTGCAGTAATTGCATATATATTCAAAACAACGCAAAATAGCTTATAAATGTACAATAACGCAATATGCACTAATAAGAACCCAAAGCTATTCGGCCTTATCAAAAGCATTCCATAATTCTCCCCTAGTATCTATTATGTCCATAATCTGACTATACGGTATTTGGAATACTGGGAAGCCTGCGGCATATGGAGCAATTTCATAGGGAGTATAGTAAATCTCCAAGGCCTCCTTGTGAAGGATATAGTTATAATTGTCCTGTACAGGTAACTCCTCTTCATAATAATAAATCTCTGAACCTTCAGCTCTTTGCTTAGCAATTTGCTTATTAATAATACTTATAATGCGAGCCCTATAATCTGAGCCTTTTTTGAACAGCTCCTCTAGCTCATAAAATGTACCTTCTTTGATATCGATATGATAATGCTCCAAAAGAGGCTGACCATGAGCTGCACCTATAGGGTAATAATATCCCACCTTCTCTAGAATAACTAAATTCTTGTTTTTTGTGATATCAAAATTGATTTCATAATTTTCAATATAATTTCCATCCTCTTTATACGACTGCTCATACCCTGAAAGAAAACACTCCTTAACTTTCATATTAATCTCATTCTCGACATTTGAATCTAGTAGCCCTTCAAATTCGGGGTAGTAAATCAACATGGCATAATCTGGTCTAAATTTTTTAGGAACTGCAATAATATTCTCATCAACCTGCTGCTCCATATTCTCACTCCAGATAACATCTCCACTTTTAGTTAAGTACATTAACTCATTATCTATATTTACTTTTATAATATTGCCATAAAGAGTAGCCTCGCCAATTCCATTAAAGCTTGGCAACCCCTTTATTTTTACTCCATTTGTACTAATGAAAAAGGTTGTTAAATCATCACTTGCAACAGCTATTCCATCCTTAAATTCATTTAAAGTATAGTATATGAAATCCGTTAACTGCTCACCCTTTTTATTAATAATAGCTTTAGCACTGTAGGTATCATTAAAGGTATATGAGTTTTGAGTAACTGCATACAAACCCTCTCCTAAATGCCTCATGCTTGTATACTTAGGCTCAATTACAAACCTCCCCTGCATATCTATCAACCCAAACTGGGGCTCAAATGTCTCCTTACCATTATCAACAATTGCTAAGCCATCTATAAACTCTTCTGCCTGATTGAATTGTGCGGGTATTTTTACAATTTCATCGGAAGCAGTCCTATACCCATGTTTTAATGCTTCAGAATCAAAATATGGCTCAAGTCCTTCATCCCCTGCATAAACCCTAAGAGGGCTTTCTGAAGTCCTAAGTATCTCACCTCGCTTGTTTATAATAGCGTATCTATTATTATCTAAAATTACTACTGCCCTATTTCCTATAAAATTCTCAGCATATCTGTACTGAGGCTTTATTATTTCATTACTCTTAAGGTCTATATACCCATATTGGGTCTCTGAATCGTATACTTCACTAACTCTTAAATAACCTTCACTGTAGCCTGCTACTATATAGGGTATGCTTATAATCTCACCCTTTTCACTAATAATCACCGCACTACCCTCAACATTTACTATTATAAAGTTATCGTCAATTATCACATTATTTGCTTTATATGGTCCTGAAACAATCTCCCCAATATCATTGATTATGTCATATGAATAAAGATAACTAAAATCCTCTTTGCTTTTATTCTTTCTTCCTGCTATACCAATACCAGCTTCGTTGAACTCATAGGCAATGTCATATATGTAATCTACAACAAGCATACCATTTGCATCAATGTATCCCCATTTCTTTTCGTCGCCACTATCTCTACTAACAGGAAAAAGTCTTTGTTTTTCCATTATCTCACTACTAATTGTCTCAGAACTGCCTTCTTCAATCACTACTATACTGTTTGTTCCCTCACTTTCGGAGGAATTCTCTTTTTTGACATTTGTCTTGTCCTCTGCATTTACCTCAGCAACATTTTCAGTTATATTTGCATCTTTGCCTGAGCGATTACAAGAAGATGTGATAGTAATAATATTAATCAGTAAAATTAATGCTATAATTTTTATAAACACTCTATACATTTAAATTCCCCTTTCATAATAGTATTATAGCATATATTTACTAAGTCTTCTATTATAAGCTTTTTGTGATAATCTTAAATCATTTTTCATAGAATAATAAATAATGCTTGTGCTACAACGCAAAATAGCGTATAAATATACTAAAACGCAATATACTCACTAGAAAGGATGTCTCAGTTGATATACAAAACTACCTCTTTTATAAAAAAACTGTATAAGCAATATACCAGCGACGATGTTCCTGCTCTGGCAGCACAAGCTAGCTATTTTTTAATCTTATCTGTATTCCCTCTTATTATAACAATCATCTCGATAATTGGCTTAGCAAATAATAATGCCATACATGATACTTTTATGGAACTACTTAAGGATTTTCTTCTTCCAGATGTCTATGATGTGGTTTCAGAAGCTGTTAATAATGCCCTTAGAGTCGATAACACCATTTATGTATCTATCTCTGGATTTGCCTCAACAGTATGGATTTTGACCAGAGCTGCTGCATACATGATTAAGGGTATTAACAAAGCTTACGATATTAATACTCCCCGAAACCCATTACTGCTTTTTTTTGTATCCCTAATATTTGTAATACTATTAATACTTATTATTATACTCACTTCAGTTTTTTTAGTTTTTGGTAAGCTCCTTGGTATGCTTTTGTTTGATTTTCTTGGTGCACCAGAGCTTTTCGGTACAATATGGCATATATTGAGGTACTTAGTTTCAATAACCTGTCTGTTTACTGCGTTCTGTATGGTATATATTATTATGCCAAATGCACAGATAAATTTCAAAAATGCTATTCCTGGGGCTTTTTTCACAACATCAGCTATGATTATACTCTCTACATTTTTTTCATACTATATCGCTAATTTTGGATTCTATGCAAATGCTTATGGAAGTATTGGTGCAGTCATATTTATGCTTGTATGGCTTTACTGGAATGCTACAATAATTATTATTGGAGCTGAGATAAATGCAATGCTGGTTGTAAAAAGCAGGTAGATGTGGTGCGATACATATAGTAACTATTCAGACTATAACTTATGTATATTTTTCACTGTTGCTTTTAAGCACTTAAGTGAAGACTTGAGGCATATAAAATAAGTCGTACAGCTTCTAGTTGTTAATTGCCATAAAAGGCTTAGTGTGGTTCGTATGTCTGACCATTAGGGAGTTTACGAACACCACTTGCCTTATATGGCAATTTGCAATTTAGAAGCTGTAGATTTATTGGTTTATGTAGCAAGGCTTCACATAAGAGCTTAAAAGCTTTTTAGAAAAGTTGAGGTCTGAATAGTTACTACATATAACATCGCAATATAATTTCAAAAGTAACCATATTGCAAAAATATACAAACTGTAGTATGATTATGCAGTAATATTCTCGATTTTTTTACAAGTTGTTTTAACTATTAGTATAGTTTTGGGTTAAGGTAGAAAGAAAATAACCTATTGACATGAATTAAATGCGAAGGTATAAATAAATGGCTTTCTTTCAACCTAGATTTATGCCTGAAGAAAGGAATGGACATAATAATGAGAAACAAAGCGGTATTAATAATTCTTTGTCTCTTTCTGTTTGCAAATATTACAGGCTGTAGTGAACAGAAATTCGATGGTAGCAGAATCAGTAACGATTCTCAATTTATTTTAGAGTATTCTGTTTTAAATGAAATGAAAACACATGAAATTGCTTTGGAAAAAGGTGATATTCTTGATGTAAGTATTGAAAGTTTGTCTGGAAGTGTTGATATAATTGTAGTTGATACTAAAGGCAATGAAATTTATAGAGGAAATGATCCAGAGTCATGTAATTTTAAGCTTACTGTGCAAGAAAAAGATACATATACATTTAAGGTAACTGGGACTAAGGCAAAGGGTAGTGTTAGCTTTGTAAAAGCAATTAATTGACTGTAAATATATATTAAATGTTTAATTCAAATGAAACATAATTATACTCATTCTCACAACAAGAATATTGGAGATGATTTTATGATGAAATATTTAGGCAAAAAAATACTAATTACTTTTATTCTACTGGGTTTGTGCGGTATGCTGGTTGAAGTGTTTTTTACTTCAATAACCCACACATCAACTGTACATAAATATATTTCTCTAGTTGGAACTACTTCTCTTTGGAGCATATTAGTATATGGAACTGGTGGACTTGTTTTATCAAGAATAAATAACGTTGAAAGATTTTATAAAATGTCAATGCGTTTGCAAGCCTTGATAGGCGGTTTATTATTTACGCTTACTGAATTATTTTGGGGCATTATTCTAAATCTTTTATTAGGATTAAACATATGGCATTACAGCGGTTTTGGAAATTTCCTAGGTCAAATCGATGTTTTACATTCAATATGCTGGATATTAGGCACTCCGTTTTTTATATGGATATATGATACTGTAATTGATTATGGGGTGTTCAGAAAACAAGATTACGTTTATAGCATCATAGATAATTATAAGGAATTGTTTAGTGTGGTTCGTATGTCTGACCTTTAGGGAGTTTACGAACACCACTTGCTTTTTAGGGCAATTTGCAATTTAGAAGCTGTAGACTTATTGGTTTATGTAGCAAGGCTTCACATAAGAGCTTAAAAGCTTTATTAGAAAAGTTGAGGTCTGAATAGTTACCTATTATAAATAACTATGCAGGCAATTTAACAGTAAACTCAGTTCCTACTCCTACCTTGCTTTGCACGCTTATAGTACCATTATGTGCATTAATAATCGCTTCAGTAATAGTTAAACCAATCCCTGTGCCTCCTGTCATGCGGTTTCTGGATTTATCTGCTCTATAAAATCTCTCAAAGATATGGGGCAAATCCTTATCAGAGATACCTATACCATTATCCTTAATCATTATTTCAATCTCATTAACGCCCTCATTAATGCAAATAGATACCTCGCCATTTGCTTGTGTGTATTTAATTGCATTTGACAGCAAATTTATAAACACCTGAGTCAATTTATCCATATCTGCATACACAAAGACGTTCTCTCCTTTAAGCTCCAAGCTGATATCCTTACCTCTAAGCTCATTCTCAAAGCTGTGGATTATGCCTTGAATAGCAGAATGAAGGTTAAAAGTTGTCTTATTAAGAATAAGATTTTCCTTTTCCAGCTTAGAAAGCTTTTCAATATCCCTTACTAGCTTACTAATACGAATAATCTCAGAATGACAGCTTTCTAAACGGTATTTCTCGGGCTTCCATATACCATCAATCATAGCCTCCATATGCCCCTGAAGTGTGGTAAGAGGTGTCCTTAATTCATGTGCAACATCTGTTACCAATCGTTTTCTTAACTCCTCTTGAGTCTGCAAAGTATCAGCAAGATGATTTATTGTAGAAGTCAGTTGATGAAGCTCTTTTATCTTAAAGCTTTCTGAAATCCTTGTTTCAAAGTAGCCCTTGCCTATCATTTTAGCCGTCTCAATCGCTTTAGAAATGGGATTGCTAATTCTACGTGATATATACATACCCAAAACAACAGAAAAAAACAAAGATACTGCGGCAGCAAGTAAAAGCATTTTATTCATAGTATTACTAAAAGCAAGGTCACCATCATTGTAGTAAAATGGTCCATAGTACCCTATTGATAATGAACCAATAGGTGAAAGCTCATTGTAAAGTGTATACTCAAGCTCTTCATATCCACCCTTCCAGTTAGGATACCGACTCATCATATTAAACGCCATATTGGCAATAATAGCTTGACACATACCATTATTATGCTCAGTAGCATCCCAGATTACCTGTCCCATGCTATTAGTTATTTTTATTATAAGTCCCTGCTGCATAGCATAGACACCAATATTCTCAAGCATTTCTGTATCCCATTGTTCTTCTTGGTTATATTGCTCCTGAATTAAACGCAAAATCTCCCTATTATTATTTTCTTGATTTTTAATAATATAGGCTTTAAACTGATTATCCAAAAAAAGATTCAAAAGAATACTTATCACTGCTATGCTAGCAAATGCAATAAGCATATAGGTTATTATTAGCTTTGACCTCAGGCTATATTTTAGATTCATATACTCTCAACCCCAAACTTATACCCAACTCCGTGGACTGTTATAATATACCTAGGATGCTTTGAATCCTCCTCAAGCTTCTGTCTAAGATTTTTAATATGAGAATCAATGGTACGGTCAAACCCTTGGAAATCATCACCAAAGGCTATTTTGATTAACTCTTCTCTGGTAAAGGTTTTATGAGGTCTTCTGGCTAATGCCGTAAGAATTTTATACTCGTTAGGGGTTAAACTTATGCTTTCACCATTCACACACACATCATGCTTACTAAGGTCAATAATTAAGCCTTCATTTTTGTATGTCAGGATTTGCGACAAAATAGGTGTATTCTCTTCAAGTCTTCTTAATATAGCATTAACGCGTGCTAATAGCTGTCTAGGACTAAAAGGCTTTAGTATGTAATCATCCGCTCCAATATTTAATCCCTGAAGAATATCCTCTTCATCAACCTTTGCAGTAAGCATAATTATTGGAACACGCGAGTTTTTTCTAATAACCCTGCAAACCTCCTCGCCTGACAAGTCTGGTAGCATTAAGTCCAGAACAATTAAGGCGGGGGATACTCGGTTAAATTGTTGTAAGGCTTCCTTGCCTGTAGTAGCACTAAAAACCTCATAACCCGCCGTCTCTAAATATGACCTTATAATCTCAATAATCTTATCCTCATCGTCAACAACAAGTACTCTCCGCAACATTGTCATAAACAAGCTCCCTTACTTATATGCTTTGAACCGCTTTAGGCTTAAAGAATTGGTGACAACTGAAACAGAGCTGAAAGCCATAGCACCTCCGGCAATTATAGGGTTTAATAGTCCAAGTGCAGCAAAAGGAATTCCAATAGTGTTATAAAAGAATGCCCAGAATAGATTCTGCTTAATCTTATTCATGGTTCTCTTTGATAATCGTATAGCAGCAGGAATGCTTCTTAAATCACCGCTCATAAGTGTAATATCAGCCGCCTCAATAGCTACATCCGTTCCTGTACCCATTGCCATTCCAATATCTGCTGTTGCCAAGGCTGGGGCATCGTTTATGCCATCTCCAACCATAGCAACTGTCTTTCCTTGTTTTTTAAGCTTCTCTACCTCTTCTGCCTTATGCTCTGGGAGTACCTCAGCCAGAACATTTTTAATTCCAACCTGCAAAGCTATAGCATTTGCAGTTCTTGAGTTATCTCCAGTTATCATATAAACATCTATACCCATTTTTTGTAGCTCTTCTATAGCAGCCTTTGAACTTTCCTTCAGGGTATCTGCAACAGCTATAATAGCCTCAATACTATCATTAATAGACATAAGCATAGCTGTCTTACCTTCGTTTTCAAGCTTTGCTATTTGAGCCTCAACCTTGTCAATATTAAAACCCTTTTCATTCATGAGCTTTCTTGTACCAATAAATATATGCTTATCTCCAATGACAGAGCGTATACCCCTGCCAGGAATTGCTTCAAATTGCTCGGGATCTTCAAGCTGTCTTGATTCAGTGAACCCCTTTTTATAAATTGCAACACCAAGTGGATGCTCCGACTTCTTTTCCGATATCGCTGCGAGGTGGAGTATTTCCTTATTGTCAAACAAGCCTAATGAAACAATATCTGTAACCTCTGGCTCGCCATTAGTTATAGTTCCCGTTTTATCAAGGACTACCGTATTAAGCTTATACGCCATTTCCAAAGACTCTCCACCCTTAATCAGAATACCATTTTCTGCACCCTTACCTGTACCTACCATAATAGCAGTAGGCGTAGCAAGCCCCAAAGCACAGGGACATGCAATGACAAGGACAGCTACAGCACTTACAATACCTGTTGAAAAGCTGTTTCCCACAAAAGTCCACAAAAGCAATGTTATCAGTGCAATGCTGACAACCACAGGCACAAATATACCAGAAACCCTGTCAGCTATTTTTTGAATAGGTGCTTTTGAGCCTTGAGCGTCCTCAACTAATCTAATTATCTGAGAAAGAGCTGTATCCTTACCAATCTTTTTAGCCTCAAACTTAAAGCTTCCGTATTTGTTAATAGAGGCACCAATTACAAAATCCCCCACCTTTTTATCAGCAGGGATACTCTCACCTGTTAGCATTGACTCATCGACAGACGAAGTACCTTCGGTTATTTTCCCATCTACGGGAATTTTTTCGCCAGGTCTTACTACAACAATATCTCCAACTTCAACCTCTTCGATAGGAACATCAATCTCATTGCCGTTTTTGACAATTCTTGCAGTCTTTGCCTGAAGCCCCATAAGCTTTTTGATAGCCTCTGAAGTCTTGCCCTTGGCAATAGCCTCAAGATATTTTCCTAGTAAAATGAGCGTAATAATAACAGCGGCTGCCTCGAAGTAAAGCTCCTTTGGCATAACAGCCGCCATTTCATTCATACCGCCTTCAACTTTAACAAAAAATGCGTTATATATGCTATAAAAATATGCTGCCGAGGTTCCCATACTAACCAAAACATCCATATTGGCACTCTTGGATTTCAATGCGAAGTAAGCGTTTTTATAAAATCTAAACCCAATAATAAATTGAACTGGTGTAGCTATTATCAATTGAAAATACTCATTATGAAGCAAAGGAATATCCCAATTAAATAGCATCGAAATCATAGCAAATAACAGGGGAGAGGTTAGTATAGTTGATGTTAGTAACTCAAATCTTAATCGTTTTGTTTCCTTCTCCCTTAATTCTTTTTCCTTATCCTGATTTATTTCCTCAATCCGTTCTGCTCCATAGCCCAAATTAGTAATTATCTCCATTAGCTGTGAGGGCTTAATTTTGGAGCTATCATAATCAACAGAAGCTCTTTCAGTAGCTAAATTTACATTAGCAGATAGAACCCCATCGGTTTTATTCAGCTTTTTATCAATTCTTGTTGAGCAAGCGGCACAGGACATGCCTGAGACCTTAAGCTCGATTTTTTGTTCTCCATTATTCATCCGCAACACCCTCCAGTATCTTCTGGTAATTCAAATTCAACAACCTCGTTCCTAATCTCTTCTAAATCAATATTTTCAATATCATCTACAACCTTAACATACCCATTTATCATACTCATCCAACAAGAAAAATAAAAATCTTTCTCTGGAGTAAATTTTATAAGATTTTCGCCTTCCCTAAGCTCTATATTGGAATTATATGCGGGAAACTGTAATCTATAGTTGCAGGAGTTCAGCTTTTCACCATTTAGTACCCATTCAGTTGGTATACCCTTTTGAATAACAACAACTGCTGGGGAGAAGCCATAGTCATTAATATCTATGCTAACATATTGAACCCCATCCTTGATGTTTCCAATAGCAAGTTGCTCAACAGGTATTTTTCCGCCTGCAAAGGCATTACTAGCTCCAGCTGAACAAGAGCCACCTCCAAACAAATCCTTCTGAATATCAGTACTATTTGCATAATCCTGTTGAGCTATATTATTTAAATCAGATACGACAGTTATATTACTTCTTATCATTCCCATCCAACAGGTATATATTATTTTACCCTCTTCATCGGGTGTAAATTCAATTACGTTTTCACCAGGAACTAGTTTTTTTTGTATGTTATATTTGGGGACTGTCAATGGGTTATTGCATCCATTTAAGTCATTCTCAGAGACATTAATAATCCATTTTACGGGTATTCCCTTTTGGACGATAAAGGGTTCATACTCA
>QKEK01000027.1 GCA_003251775.1 Clostridia bacterium
ATCAAAAATAGGTCCATCCTTACATACATGGCTATGCTTCCAGCCCTCTTTGTTCTCTGCTTTAGTCTTACAAGCACATACAAGACACGCACCGATTCCACAGCCCATTCTCTGCTCAATAGAAAGCTGGCATATTATATTATTCGTCTTTGCTATATTAGCTACTCTTTTTAACATAGGCTCAGGTCCACAACAGTATATAACGTCATATTTGTTGTTTTGTATCTGTTCAAGTAGCATATCTGTGACAAAGCCATTATGACCATAGCTACCATCATCTGTTGAAATGTAAAATGAATTACAGCTTTGCTTGAATTCATCCTCAAGAACTATACTCTCTTTATTCCTAAAACCCACAAAAATATCTCTATCAATATTTGCTTTTGCAAGCTCTTTAGCTAAATAAAGCAATGGAAAGGTTCCAATGCCCCCACCAATAATTGCAGCTCTTTTTATTTCAGCTGTTTTACCTGTTTGTTCTTTATTACCATATACGATGTTGTTATCAAATCTAAAGCTATTCCCTAGTGGCCCTAATACATCTACTCGTTCACCAGCCTTCTTTTTTGATAAAGCTAACGTTCCTTTCCCTTTAACCTGATATACCAAATCAAATTGGCTATTTTGATAGTCTACATCACAAATGCTTATTGGTCTTCGCAACAGTGGCGTTTCTTCGTCTGTGCACTTAATGTTGGCAAATTGTCCTGGTTTTGCTTGTAATACAAAGCTTTCTGATTTTAGTCTTAGCAAAAAAATACCCTTGTTCAGTTCTATATTCTTTATAATCAGCATCTGCTGAGTCTTCTTCATCAATTTATACTCCTTTTTTGCTTGTTTCTTCTCTAACCTTAAATTAGTATGTATATCGCATCTTAGAAAGTAAACTTGCTTTAATGTAATCATACTTAAATTTTGCTCAAAGCTTCTTCTGAAAATTATAACATAGCAGATTACTTACTTCAAGCTACAAGATTTAAAGCTTTTTAGGATTGCCATCCAATTTCAGTTAGGCTGATTTCAAGTCCCTTATACATAAAAGACTTCGCAGTATCCTCGCTCATAAAGGTAGCCACCTCTGATATCTCCTTTTCTTTAAAAGCATAAATGTCTATCTTTTTAGCCTCAGGATTTACTACCCAATACTCTTGTATGCCACCCTTCATATAAAGCTCGAGCTTAGTAGTTAAATCCTTTGTTCTTGTAGATGGCGATAATATCTCTACCACTAAGGAAGGTATGCCATGATACTTACCCTTCTGGTCAATATTTTCATGATCGCAGATTACTAATATATCTGGCTGAACTACATTTTTCTCAACTCCTACGTTTATAGATAAATCAAAAGGTGCATAATATGGTCTGCATTTTTTCCCTCTGAACCAATTAAAGAAATTTCCGTAAATCTGAGCAGAAGTATTTTGGTGCATATGTGTAGGAGATGCTAGCAAATAAATAACACCATTAATGTATTCATACCTGTTAACACTGTCCTCAACAAGCCTTATAAATTCATCAAACGTGACCTTAAATGGTTTCTCATAGGTGTAGGCTGCAGAACCCTCACATATAAGAAGTTTATTTTTTGAGTCCTTTTCATACGTTGAAAGACAGGCAATTTCTTTGCCGTTTCGTGTTATAATAACATCCTCATTCATTGCTATTTTAAGATACTTACCAAAATTATTCTGTACTTCCGTTGTAGTTGCTTTCATATAAAATCACACCCTCTGATCATATTAGCTAAAATTATAATATAAGTTAGCTAATAAGTCAAGATAAAATGACTTATTTTAGCCATTGTTTATTTTTTTAGCTAATTAATTTATGTAATTTGGTTGCTAAAATAGGCTTAGGAATTTAAGTGATTGACATTTGTTAAGTATTCTTTATACTATTAATTATAATATGAACTGTATGTTGTATAAGCTATTCTATCACTGATAGCGGACAACTTAAGAACCTTGTTGTTCACATAATAATTCAGGAGGGTATGATTACTCGGTTAATCATACAAAAATTCTATGAAAAGTAAAAAAGAGATGCTTGAAAGGCTTAGTAATCCAGCTGATAGATTCTGGGTTTCAAATGTTATAGATAAGTATAATAAAAGCGAAAAGAATTGGAGTGTTGAATTTACTGATTTTCTAGATCCTCATCAGCAAACTACAGTACAACAAATACTCCCTAACCTACATATAAGTGAGTATTTGTTTGAAGGGGGGTATGAGGGAGCTGAAAGAAGGGTCTTGATTTTTGATAATACGGGTTATAAAAATCAAGATAACAACACAACTGAACAATTGCCTTTTGAAGCTCTTTCTATTGTAATAGCTCAGTCAAGCACACTTTCCCATAGAGATTACCTTGGCTCACTCCTTGGTCTGGGAATTCAGCGTGATAAGGTTGGTGATATTATTATTAATGAAAATGTTGCCAATGCTATTCTAATGAAGGATATTGCTGATTTTGTGTTCTATAATCTAGATAAAATAGGCAGACATAAGGTTAAGCTTAGTAGGATACAGCTTTCTGAGTTATCGCTACCTGACAGAAAAACTAAATCTATAAGTACTACTGTCTCCTCTTTGCGTTTAGATAGCATTATAGCTGCTGGATTTGGTCTATCCAGAGGTGATGCAGTTAAGTATCTAACATCAGAAAGGGTTACCTTGAACTGGAAAACCGTTACAAAGCCAGATGCTCAAATAAACGAAGGGGATACTGTTTCTGTTCGTGGAAAGGGAAGGCTAATTATTAAAGATTGCGGAAGTATAACAAAAAAGGGTCGAATCCATATTGA
>QKEK01000123.1 GCA_003251775.1 Clostridia bacterium
CAGACTTGGTTTTTGGTTCAATATCGCTTGTTTCAGCATCACTCAATACTAAAAGCATATTAACTATCACAATAATACCAATAATACTTACTAATGCCTTTGCCCTATTCAATTTGATCATAACAGCCAGGTTCCCCTCACTGGTGATAAATAATCATAGAGTTTACTTTATATAACTCCATGCCCCTAAAAATAAATACAAAAATCTTTAAGTGTTTTCTCTCTATATTATATAAACTAACTAACTCTATAATATCATCAAAGTTGTTTTTTGTAAACATCATTGTTAACATTTTAACTATTGTTTACGCAATTTTAAGCCTGAATTAATCATTGATACTCTTGAATAATTAAAAATATATGGTGAGCCATCCGCGATTCGAACGCGGGACAACTTGATTAAAAGTCAAGTGCTCTGCCGACTGAGCTAATGGCCCTTGTAAATGTTGGTTATTATTAGCTACGCAATTGTTAACCACACGATTACATATTCTACATTGATTTTTGCGTTTTGTCAACCATTTTTTTTAACTAAGTTTATTGCTATAAATTGCAATATTAAATGCCGTGTATTTTTATGGTAATATACTAGCAAATGGTGTTTTAGTAAAGGCTAGAGCATTTGAACGAGTTTAGAAATACTTAGCGTCTAAAAATTCGTAGCAGCGTAGAAAAATTAGGATAATTTTTGCCCACTGCTGAGCCACGGATGGCGAATCAGTGGGATAGCTACATAGAATTTTTAGATGATTAGTATTTCTTAATGAAGTGAACTGCTCTAGCATTTATTGAAACACTAATTTCTTAACTATACGCTTTCTAAAGAAAGAAATCTTAAATTACGGTTTATAAAAAAATGGAGAAACTCAAAATACATACTTCCCTTGAAAAATGCTTTTATTAATGCTAGAATGGAACAGAAGTCTTATATAAAGAGTCGAGAGTGTATTATAAGTACTGGGTATAGATATTGATTTATTTATGGTAGAAATATAAATTACTGATTATTCGTAAGCACAAGGGGGATTTATGTATAAATATTTATTCTTTGATTTTGATGGAACACTTATAAACACAAACAATATAATCAAGTTTTTATTAAATGAAACCTGTGAAAAATTTTGTAAAAGGAAAATGTCTCAAGATGATTTACAACAAGTTTTTGGTAAAATTTTGATACAACAAATGCAATATTTTTCAGATGAATACGCAGAACAAATGGTCGAGTATTATAAAAGTCGGTACAAGGACTTTCAGGATGCTATGATAGAAAGCTTTGCTGGGATAGACGAGATGTTACAGCAGCTTGATGCTTTGGACTGCAAAATGGCAATTGTCTCTTCTAAAGGAACAAATGGTATTTATCATGGTTTGGAATTACTTAATCTGACAAGGTTTTTTAAAGCGGTTATCAGTGCATATGATGTTCAAAACCATAAGCCTCACCCTGAACCTGTATTGAAAGCAATGGAGAAGCTTACTGCTAAGAAAGAGCTGTCTTTACTTATTGGTGACAGCCCCTATGATATTCTATGTGGCAAAAATGCTGGTATTGACACTGTAATGGTAGGCTGGTCCATTTTTCCCAAGGAGGTTCTTGAAAAATCAAATCCTGATTACTGGATAAACACACCTTCTGACTTAATAAGCCTCGTGTTACGAAAATAAGAACCTTCTTGTTTGCACAATTTGAACCCTAAGCTATCGACGCTATCAGAGCTATCCGACAGTTTACGAATAGAAAACAATATTTGAACGATATTTAAACAATGCTTACCTTGGTACCAATAGGTATCAGTTCACTAAGCTCTATGACATCCTTATTATACATCCTGATACAACCATTAGATACTGGCTTTCCAATAGAGCTAGGTTCATTAGTCCCGTGTATACCGTAGTGTGGGAGACTTAAGCCCAGCCATCTTGCCCCAAACGGTCCCCCTGGATTAATCGCTTTATTAATTATGGTAAAGTTACCTTTAGGAGTAGGCGTTGAAGGCTTTCCTATTGCTATTTTATATGTTTTTCTCAAATCATCTTCTTGATATAAGGCTAAAGCAAAGGCTTTTGTATCAATTTTTATACTATATTTGTAGTAGGGCATAGCTTCTCCAATTATATTAACTCTCCTATGCCTGCGGCACAAATAACCACCGCAAGCGATTTCCAAGACATTACGTTTAGCGATTTAAAAAGCTTTTATTAATTTTATATCAAATCGGAAGCTTCTTTAACGCTTACATTTTTATAGCTTATAGTAAATATTATATTCAGCATTCATGCTTTGTTTCGTACTTAATTAAAATACTAGCTCAAATTTATTCAACGTAGCTATTCAATCAACGTAAAATAGAGTATAAATATACAACAAAATAGTATGGCTCCTCAATACTTACTATACACTCAAATGAATACAAGGTATTTAATGATACCTACATCCCTTCTTAGTTGATACAAGAAGTTGTGGTAGAATTTCTCACATACCTGCTTTTCATTATCAGATAAATGCTCGTTACTGTATTTTGCTCTTATAAAAACCTCAGTAATAGCTTGAAAACCATTTTCTTTAAAATATATACTATTATCTATTCTTTCACTATACTCAGTGGGCATTTCTCCTGCTTCAATTTTATAACCCATTCTTTTTAATACTTGTATAAAAAAGCTGTAATATAATAATATAGCCTCTTTAGTCTCAACTCTATTATATCTCCTATATCTTAAACGTAAACCTATAAGCTTAATTAATATAAAAAACAAAATACCTATAAACAATATAGCTATAGCCCAAAGCAAAA
>QKEK01000001.1 GCA_003251775.1 Clostridia bacterium
TCATGATGTCTATACATTGTTCAATTTTCAAGGTTCAATGTCGCTTATATTGCACTTTTCAGTGTTGTTTTTCGTGTCTTGTCTCAAGCGACTTTTATATCTTAACATGGTCATTTACCTTTGTCAACACTTTTTTTAAAAAAAATTATTTTAGTTTAATTCATGTATTTGGCTCATTAATTTAACTATTTATACTTATACAGAAGCAAATATTTTTCCACTACCATTGCAATGAGGGCACCTAACTGTCATTAATGACTCAAGTGTATAGCTCTCTTTCTTTCTTGTCATCTCAACTAGCCCCAATCCAGTCATTCCAAGAACACTTGTCTTTGTATGATCTTTTTTAAGCTCTTCCTTTAGTATATTTATTATTTGTTGCTGATGTTCCTCATCATTCATATCAATAAAATCGATAATTATAATTCCACCAATATTTCTTAGACGTATTTGCTTTGCTATCTCTTTTACTGCCTCAACATTAGTCTTAAATATCGTTTCCTCAAGGTCTTTTTTCCCAGTGTATTTACCAGTGTTTACATCAATTGCTGTCAAAGCTTCTGTCTTATCAAAGAAAATTACGCCCCCACTTTTAAGCCATATATGCCTAGAAAGTGCTTTATTTATCTGGGTATGTATTTGATAGAACTCATATATATCATAACTTTTTGTAAAATGTTCTACCTTAAATTTAAGTGAAGGAGAAAACATTTCAGATAATTCTATTACCCTATCATAAGCATTTTGGTCATTTATAATAACGCTATTAACATCTTTAGTAAATAGCTCTCTTACAACTCTATTTAATAAATCAATTTCTATATGTAAGCATCTCGGTACATTACCTTTACGCTCTTTGTTATATATTTTTCCCCACTGTTTCTTCAAATATTCAAGCTCTCTCTCTATCTCCTCTTTTTCTTCTCCAATTGCCTCAGTTCTTATTATAACTCCTGAGCCATTCAATTCTAAGTTTCCTGCTATGTCTCTTAATCTTTCACGCTCTTTTGTAGAAGTGATTTTTTTTGATACTCCAATATACTTTGATTTAGGTAAGAAAACTAGATTTTTACCTGGCATTGTTATATTTGTGGTAACTCGAGGCCCCTTTGTACCAAATGCCTCTTTTATGACTTGAACTGTAATCTCCTGCCCTACTTTAACAATGTCCTCGATTTTATACTCTGATGCTCCATTCTGCTCACTGGGTATACTATACTTGCCGTATGTCTGAGCATCATCAACATACAAATAGGCATTTTTCTCGTATCCTATATCAACAAATGCTGCCTGCATTCCAGGCAATACATTATAAACCTTACCTCTGTATATATTCCCTACAAGCTTTTCATCACTAGTTCTTTCTATATAAAACTCTACTAGTTCTTGATTTTCTAGTACAGCAACTCTGGTTCTGTCTGTGCGAACATCTACTACAAGCTCTTTATTCAAATAATCACCTCTATACTTCTCATTGATATGCTTTTACAGGTATGGTGGAGTTAACATGTAGTCCATAAACTCTGTTCCATATCACACAAATCTAGTATCCTTCCCTTCTCAGTCTCTGTATACAAGCCAGAGCGATGTATAGTACAAATGTCTATATTAAGCCCTGTATTTTCAGTTAATGCCATTACAAGCAAATCTGGTCTTAAGTTGTTTTCTGCTCCAGCACTTACTACAGCACTTATCAAATAATAGCCTTCTGCAATATGCTCTATATCTAATCTTCGGATTAAGGGTCTTATATTTACTAGCTTATTCCCTTTTTTAGTTTTTTTCATTACCATAATCTCTTGTTTGTTTATAATCTCAAGTATACTCTCCTTTGCATATTGAGGATTATCTAAAGAAGCAGTATCTTCTATTTCAATTTTTATTTGATAGGTAGCTAGCTTAACAGCTTGCATTATATTCTCCCTTGCTGTACTAAGGCAAATATCCTTAATTCTTATGCCTGATGGCAATGCCATATTTAATTGTTTACTAATTTTATCTAAAGCTTCCTTTTGGATATTCTCCATATTCCCCATTTCAATATCCATGTATTCGTTGTCACTAGTAAGTCCAACTGACATTGGCATAGCAAACACCATCTTAGGTCTGGGATTAAAGCCCTCGCTATATGAAATATTTATTCCCGCCCTTCTGAAGGAGCGTTCAAACATTCTAAGCATATCTAGATGTGCTACGTATTTAGCTTCTTTTGTTCTTTCAAAGGTCAATCTTAATTTACTCAATACAAATACCCCCTTCAAAAACTTGAGCACCGCACCCAGAACATGCTTCCTTACAATTTGAAGTAAGCTGTTCCATATTGGCTCTTTTGCTTTCCTTAATTAAATACTCTTTTGTTACTCCCATATTTATATGATCCCATGGAAGAATTTCGTCATAATCTCTTTTTCTGTGTGAATAAAAAGAGGTTTCAACCCCGATACTTTGTATTGCTTCCATCCACATATCAAATTTGAAATGCTCTCCCCAGCCATCAAATTTACACCCACTTTTCCATGCATTTAATAATATTTTGCCTACTCTACGATCTCCTCTTGCAAAAATAGACTCAATATAACTCAACTCTGCATCATGCCAATTATATGAAATGGAACGAGAAATGTTTTTTATTTGATTTAATAAATATCTTTGCTTTTCCTTAAGCTCTTCTATAGTATTCTGCCCTTCCCACTGAAACGGAGTAAAAGGTTTTGGCACTAGTGATGACGCACTAACGGTTATTCTTAAACCCTTGCCTCTCTTTTCCTTTGGAACACTAAAGTATGTTTCCTCAACCCGTTTAGCTAATTGAGCAATACCCTCTATGTCCTCATATTGCTCTGTAGGCAGTCCAAGCATAAAATATAATTTAATGCCGCTCCATCCACCACTAAAGGCAGTTTCTGCGGATCTAACTAAGTCTTCTTCAGTTACACCCTTATTGATTACATCTCTTAGTCTTTGTGTTCCAGCCTCTGGTGCAAAGGTAAGACCGCTTTTTCTTACCTTCTGAGCTTTTTCCATTAAGTCTAATGAGAAATTATCTACTCGCAAGGATGGTAGTGATAGGCTAACCTTCTCTGGCTCCATTTCTTCAATTAATGGATTACATAAATCAAATAAACCGCTATAATCACTGCTACTTAATGATACTAGAGATATTTCTTCATAGCCAGTATTCTTTACTAGTCTTCTGGCAAGCTTCAGCAGTTTATTCGGGTCTTTTTCTCTTACAGGTCGATAGGTATAGCCTGCCTGACAAAACCTACAGCCCCTTATACAGCCTCTAAAAAGCTCAAGCATGACCCTGTCATGCACTACTTCAATGAAAGGTACTATTATTGAATCAGGGTAAAAAACCTCATTTAAGTCTTTCACAACCCTCTTTTTTATAATTGATGGATATGTTGGATTCACAGGGGCAAATGATTTTATTGTATCATCAAGGTTATATTCTACTTTATACAAGCTAGGCACATATACACCCTCTATTCTTGAAACACGTTTTAGAAATTCATCCCTTCTTTTAGACTCTTCATTTTTCCAGTTACTATATAAATCCATTACCTCATTTATGACCTCTTCACCATCACCTATCATAAAAAAGTCTATAAAGTCTGCTAATGGTTCAGGATTACAGGCACAAGGACCTCCTGCACATATAAATGGGTCACTATCCTTTCGCTCTGAGCTTAGCAAGGGTATACCCGCTAAATCAAGCATATTTAATATATTGGTATAGCTCATTTCATATTGTAGAGTAAAGCCCAGAAAGTCAAAATCCCGTATAGCCTCCTTAGATTCAAGAGCAAAAAGTGGAATATTATTTTCTCTCATCTTTTGCTCCATATCAGTCCATGGTGCAAACACCCTTTCACACCATGTATCCTCTCTATTATTGAGCAAATGGTATAGTATCTTCATCCCCAAATGAGACATACCTATCTCATAGACATCAGGAAAACAGAATGCAAACCTGATGTTAACATCAGATGACTTTTTAGCTATGCTGTTAAACTCTCCACCTGTGTATCTTGCTGGCTTCTCCACAGACATAAGTATTTTATCAGAAATATTTATCTTCATTCTCTACCTCATTATTTATTATTCATTATTCAACCATTATTCATTATTCAATATTCAATCATTATTCATTTTCTATTTTTTATATTTTATTCCAAATTATTTAAGCTTTAATCATAATACTGATTTAATAACAATTTGTTTTATGGCTATTACTCTATTTCTACTTGTACCAATATGATATCTTATATAATAATCATATTATAATTTCGTAAATCCTAATTATTATACACTAATAGTAATAGCATTGCAAAACAGAGTTTTTAAAGCTCTCTGATTATTTACTCTCAAATTATAACTTTCTTTATAAGTGATTCTCTTTGCCCCAATAATTCAGATGTTATTTCAAAAACATTGTCAAGCATACTAATAGCTTCATTAAAATCAGAAATTATTGATGAATATAGCTCTGCAATACATTCTCCAGTTTCAACTTTATCTCCTATTTTCTTTTTCAGTATTATTCCAGCTGAATAATCAATAAGGCTATCCTTTGTTGCTCTACCAGCACCTAAAGTCATAGCTGCTCTACCAAGCTTCTCAGTCCATATTTTGCTAATATACCCCTTTTCTTTAGCCACAAAACTCATACTATATTTAGGCTGACTAAAGAGAGTATAATCATCTATTATATTGCTATTACCACCCTGAGACTCTATCAACTGCTTGAATTTCTTTAAAGCTCCTCCGTTTTCTAGCTCTTGCATAGCCATGTGCTTGCACGCCTCATACGTGCCTTTTTTTGCTAAGTAAAGCATCATGCCAGCAAGTTCAATGCATATTGCCCTTAAATCCTCAGGACCTCTATTTTTAAGTATTTCAATAGCCTCAATAACCTCAAGTGAATTACCAATTGAGTACCCTAATGGTGTATCCATATCAGATATCAAAGCTGCTGTATTTAATCCAACACTACGACCTATCTCAATCATTGTTTTAGCCAGATTTACAGCTTCTTCTTCTGTTTTCATAAATGCTCCATCTCCAGTTTTAACATCTAAGACAACAGCATCAGCTCCAGCAGCAATTTTTTTACTCATTATACTGCTCGCTATCAAAGCAGTGTTATTAACCGTAGCTGTAACATCCCTTAATGCATATAGCTTTTTGTCAGCAGGTGCAAGATTCCCCGTTTGTCCAGCAATTGCCAAGCCAACATTTCTCACATTAGAAAGGAAATCTTCAATTGGTATTGATGTGTTAAAACCCGGAATAGAATCTAGCTTATCAATAGTACCACCAGTATGCCCAAGCCCTTTTCCAGACATTTTTGCTACAGGAACACCACAGGCTGCAACAATTGGCGCAACAACCAGAGTTGTCTTATCTCCAACCCCCCCAGTGCTATGCTTATCTACCTTTATTCCGTTAATACTTGAAAGGTCTACCCTATCACCTGACCTTGCCATTGCTAGTGTGAGGGCTGGTATCTCAGATTTATCCATTCCATTAATAAATATAGCCATAAGAAGTGCAGATACCTGATAATCTGGTATTTCTCCCCGTACGTAGCCATTAATAAAAAACTCTATTTCTTCTTCATCTAACATATATCCATCACGCTTTTTCTGAATAATCTCATACATTGTCATTTTTATAACCAATCCTTTCCTCATGCACATATATGGATTCAAAGAAAATCATATTTAGACCTTTCTCTATTTTAATCATTACAATAGATCATTTTCTTTCTTCCTTATATACTTCCTTCCAAAAACTCTGCCCATCAATTCTGGCTACTATACCTAAATACTCAGCAATAGTTGCTCCAATATCAGAAAAAGACTCCCTTGTACCAAGCTTTACTCCATTTCTTACCTTTTCTCCATATATTAGCATTGGAGTGTATTCTCTTGAATGGTCTGTGCTTTGGGTAGTTGGATCACAGCCATGATCTGCTGTAATTATAAGAATATCCTCACTATTCATATTATTAGTTAGTTCAGGAAGTCTTGTATCAAACTCAATTAATGCACTTGCATATCCTTCAACATTATTACGATGCCCATACAACATATCAAAATCCACTAAGTTGGTAAATATCAAGCCGTCGAAACTTTCTTTCATATATAAAAGTGTCTTGTCTACGCCATCCATATTGTTGTGCGTATGAACAGCGTCTGTTATTCCCTTTTTATTGAAAATATCCTCAATTTTGCCCACAGCCTTTACCTGCATCCCATTTTCAACTATATAATCCAGCACTGTTTTCTTAACAGGTGAAAGAGAAAAATCCCGCCTCCTATCAGTCCGTGAGAAATTACCCTCACTTCCTTCGAAAGGTCTTGCTATAACTCTTGCCACAGCATGTTCATTTACTAAGATTTCTCTCGCTATTCTACATATCTCATACTGCCTTTCGATAGGTATAACTCCTTCGTGTGCTGCTATTTGAAAAACACTATCCGCTGATGTGTAGACTATGGGCTTACCTGTATCCACATGCTCCTTGCCCAGCTCTTTTATAATCTCAGTTCCAGAGGCTACCTTATTGCCAAGTATTCCTGCACCTATCGCCTTCTCAAAGCCTTTAATAATCTCTAGAGGAAATCCATTAGGGTATACTGGAAAGGGCTTTTCCATTATTAGACCAGATATCTCCCAATGTCCAATTGTTGTATCCTTTCCTGCTGATTTTTCAGCCATTCTTGCAGAAGCACCTAAAGGCTGTGTTTCATTTAAGATGTTTGGAATGCCTTCAATATTACCTAATCCCATTTTTTGAAGATTAGGCAATGAAAAATCATTTATCCTTTTTGCTATGTTATTTAGAGTATTACTACCCTCATCTCCATATTTGCTTGCATCTGGCAGCTCGCCAATTCCAACACTATCTAATACAATTAGTATTACTCTTCTCAAACTAAATTCCTCCTTGATTGGATTACTCAAACCACGTCTAATTTGAATTATGGTAATCAAAAAATTTGTATAAATCTATAAATCACTAACACCTTCTATAGCTTACCTGCTTACCCTAATTCTTCATCCTTATTTTTATGCTTAAACCAGAATACATGGGGCAACGGACTCATCTTTTTAATCATTATACTATAGAGGACAGGTATAATAATCATAGTAAAAACTGTAGATACCATAAGCCCACCTATTAATGCTGCTGCCATGGGACTAAAGAAGGAGCTCCCTGAAAGGGCTAGGGGTATCAAGCCTACAATCGTGGTTATAGTACTCATCATTATTGGTCTGAACCTCTTTTCAACTGAATCAAGACAAGCCTCATCAATTCCAAAGCCGTTAATTCTAGCTCTGTTTATGTATTCAATTATCAAAATAGCATTATTAACAACAATCCCCATCAGACTTATTATACCAAGAAGCACCGTAAAAGTAACCTTCAAATTTAAAATATAAAATAATAACACTGTACCAATTAATGAAAGTGGAACGGTTACTAATATGATAATTGGTTGCTTGAATGAATTAAATTGAAGCATAAGAATAATATATATACAAACAATCGCAAATAATGCTGCTATGTCCAGCCCATTCAGATATGTTGACATGGTTTTGTTAAGCCCATAATACTCAAAGCTCAAGCTCTCAGTGTCAACCCCTAAAGATTTAAGCCCTGTATTGATTTCCTTATCGACCCCTCTTTGCAAGTCAACTGTATTGTAACCCTCTGATACATCACAGCTTACCTCTACTGCCCTTTGCCCGTTTAACCTGAGTACAGAAGGTATGCCTGGCATTTCCTCAATGGTTGCTACGTCTCCTATTCGAACCTTTTGCCCAGAGACAGAGGATTTTATCATAAAGTTATTCAAATCTTTCATTTCTAATATATCAGAATGAATATGCATATTTAATAGAACACCGTTAATATTAGATTTTAGAGTATCATCCCCATATAATGCTAAGTTAAGCTGTCTTTGTACATCATATTTTGAAAGCATATTCAGCATGAGCTTATTATTATCTGTATTTATTACATATCTGCTATCAGCCTTTATGGTGTTATTTTCAACATTTTTAGTGCCATCTATTTCTAACAGCTTTTGTGTGATATACTCCGCAGTTGTATTTAGGGTTTCAATATCATCACCTGCTACTAAAAGCTTAAAATCAGGTCCTCCCTCAGTAAGCTCCAACCTTTTAACACTGATATTTGTGTCAGGGAGCAAAGAGTATATATCTCTTTCAAATCTCCTTAATATTCTATCAAGCTGGTCAGATTTTAATGACTTATCCCTGAAGATTACATAAAACTGCGAGCTACCCTTTTCCTCAGCGACCATATCAGATGTCAGGTAGAATTTTGGTAACGAGCCATTTACGGAATATACACACTGTTCAACCTCCTTTTGACTACTAAGGTATTCATATATTCCCATAATCTCTTCTTGCCCTGCATCCTCAACATTGAGATAAATGATGCCTTTATCCACATATGGAAAGAGGTCAATATTTAGAGATATGGCTAAAACAACACTGGCTACAAAAAGAATTATAGTCGCTAGCAAGACTACAACCTTGTTCTTTATGCCAAATCGGGGAAGGCTTGATACAAGATGCCTTATTCTGTTTTGTCTGTGCGTATTCTTATTTCCTCTAGGTCTTGAGAATATAATTGTAAGAGCTGGGGTTACAAACATGGCTACTAGGTACGAGGTTGAAAGTGCAATAAACACTACCTGAGGAAGGCTTTTTGCAAACTGCCCTGCTGCCCCTGGCAGGATTGTTAAGGGTGCAAAAGCAGCTAGGGTGGTTAATGTTGATGTTAATACAGGAATCGCCTGCTCTCTTGTTCCCTCTAAGGCGGCATACTGTGGAAAATATCCCTCGTCCAGCTTTACCTGAACTGCATCAGAAATAACTATGGAATTATCTACGAGTATTCCTAGTGAAATAATTAGACCCGCTATTGACATTTGTTGAATATCAATCCCCAACCAGTACATTACTGCAAAGGTTATGCTTATAGTCAATGGGATTGAAACAGATACAATAATGGCGTTTCTAATACCCATTCCAATAAATATTACAATAAGAACGAGTCCCATACCAATAAGCAGACTTAACAAGAAATTATTAACAGAGCTATTTACTTCATCAGGCTGTGAAACAATTTTATCTATGTTGATACCCTCTGGAAAGGACGCTTGTAGCTCATGTATCTTATTATTTATTTCTTTATTTACAAACAATATGTTCTGATTTTCTTCAAAATAGAGTGTGACAAGTAAAGCCTTTTTCTCATTCTGATTTATCGTTTTCGTCTTCTCAAGCTCTTCAATATAAATATCAGCAACATCCCCAAGTCTCAAAACCTGTCCAGTTTCCTGTGAATACATAAGAACAATATTTGAAATCTCATTAAGACTATCTACCCTACCAGGCACAATAACATCTATGGTGTTATCAAGGCTTTTTATCTGCCCTGCTGGTATCTCAATATTCTGACTTGCTACTAGCTTGAATACATCCTCTACTGAAAACGGCGTTTGGTTTAGTGCCTCCTGTTTGATTAATACCGTAATTTCAATTTCTGGTAATCCCGATATCTCTACGCTACTAACCCCATCAACCGAAAGTAACCCCTTTCTTAATTCATCAGCATAGGTGCTTAATTTATTAAAATCTGCTTGTTCATCGGAGGTTATTGAGAAAATAACACCTGCTGTCTTATTCAATTCTGTATTGATATATGGCTTTTTACATTCTGCAGGAAGCGAATGCTCTAATTTATCTAGCTCCGACCTTAACATATCCCATTGCTTTTGATTGTCTACATCAGGGGTAATTCTTACTATTACAATAGAAGCACTGTTTAAGGATTTTGATTCTATCTCATCTATTCCAGATAACAAAGATGCCGCTTGTTCAATTGGCTTAGTTACATATCTTTCTACATCATAGGATGATGCTCCAGGGTATATTGTAGTGATTACTGCCGCAGGACTTGAGGTGTCTGGATTCTCCTGCTTTGGTGAGATATGATAGCAGTAAAAGCCCAGTATGCTAATAGCAAGACATATTACAGCAACTACCTTATATCGATGTATAAAAAGTCCTAATAGATTATTCATGTATACCCTCTCCCATAACAGCTTGTCTTTTTCTTCATCATATTTTCTTCCACTTTTTTCTTATACTATGCTTCTATTATAATACCCTTTTTGGTATATTTCAAACATAATGGAGGCTGATTCGGATGTATAGTAAACAATGCGTAACTATTAAAACCATCAACTATTCTTAAAAGACTATGCAACCCTATATCGTATATAATAGCTACAGTAAATGCATGTATGAAGAATAATATCATAATAGTCATCAATGTCGAATTGGTAACTATTATGACTTCAACTTCTCTAATAAAGCTTTTATGCTCTTATGTGAAGCCTTGCTACATAAACCAATAAGTCTACAGCTTCTAAATTGCAAATTGCCCTAAAAAGCAAGTGGTGTTCGTAAACTCCCTAAAGGTCAGACATACGAACCACACTAAGCCTTTTAGGGCAATTAACAACTTGCCTCAAGTCTTCACTTAAGTGCTTAAAAGCAACAGTAAAACATATATAAAGATTATTGTCTGAATAGTTACTCGAATTGTGTCGTTAAATATATTCATTTGCACCATTGACTTTCTTTTATAGCAATGATATTGTATACATGCCAATTTTTACTTTTTACAGTATTTACTTTTATATACTTGAAATGAGGCAAGATGGTGTTATTGGTATTTCAATATTGCTATTTGATTGGGTCAATATGCTAATTAATGCACGTTGGGAGGTAATTTGAAAGAAGATAAAATATGTAATGCTCTAAACAGATATTAATTACATAAATTTGTATCAGCCAAAGTATGTGAGTGAAGAAAGAAAGGAATGGATATAATTATGAATAAATTTAGGAAATTACTTATATGTCTAATACTATCTACAGCAACACTAGTGACTAATTCACCAGCTATAATAGCAAAATCAACAGATGCTTCTTTTATTAAGGATTCACATAGTCCAAGCAAATACCAGGACTATACTCTATTATGGAAAAGTTCACAGGTTGGAAAGACTCTGGAAAAGGTTTCGAAGGGTAAGACTGAGTATACATATACCTATAATGAGAATAAGAACAGGGTATCTAAAGCGTTAAAAAATGATATTGTTTTATATAATTACGATGATGAAGCCAGACTTATTTCTGAAACTAGAGGTGATTATGAGTTTACCTATCAGTATGATATGCTTAACTCTATTATTGGTTTTTCTCTTAATGGAATTTCCTATAATTATGTTAAGGACTTTAACTTAACCGTTATCGCAATAACTGATATTAACAACAAGTGCATAGCAAGGTATGAATATGATACAAATGGATTTGTTTCAACTATCTTAGGTGAGGATTCTTTCGGTAATTGGGTTGACATGAGTAAGGATAGCTCATTTATTGGAACTTTGAATTTAATAAGACTACATTCTTTCTACTTTGATACGGAAACAGGCTGGTACTACAATGGACTTCAGTACTATGACTCAGCATCAAATTTATATATAGTTAATACCGATAATTCTGAATCAATATCGTCCTTTGAAGAATTTAAAAAGAGTACTGTTTCAAAGTCAGCCTCACCAACCTTAATTTCACAGATATTTGCTTGGCAAAATGCTTTAATGAATACACCATC
>QKEK01000171.1 GCA_003251775.1 Clostridia bacterium
TTTTTGTTATCAATTTCCATTCTCCCTTATAAATAACCCTGACCTTTTTAGTAAGTATTTAATTTCTTTACATATCTCTTTGTATTCAGGTATTCGTTCACTTTTTCTTGCTACAAAGACTAAATCATACCCATTCTTAACACTTTGCTCAACCTGTCTATAGCTTTCCTTAATCAATCGCCTGATTCTGTTTCGTACTACACTCTTTCCGATTTTCCTGCTTACCGTAATTCCTATTCGTTTTGATTCACTATCTCTATATGGCATAACGTATAAAACTAAATAGCTTGCTGAGCAATATTTACCTTTTTTATAAATCCTACTAAATTCGTAATTTTTCTTTAATGTAATTATCTTTCTCATAAATACCATTCTTTCTTTTAAAGAAAAAGACCACAATTATGCGGTCTTATGCTGAAAGAACTTTTCTGCCTTTTTGTCTACGTCTCTTTAATACCTTTCTACCATTCGCAGTTGACATACGCTTTCTAAAACCATGTTCCTTCTGCCTTTGTCTCTTTTTTGGTTGATACGTTCTTTTCATTTAATACACCTCCATTTCGAACTGTGATGATATATATTATTACTAATATCTACTACATTTAAATATATTATTACTTATACATTAAAATTATAGCTTATTAATAGGGACACCGTTCCTATTATATATTATTCAATAATGGTATGTCAAGAATATCAAAAATAATTAATGAAAATATTTTGATTTTGGGGTTATAGTTAATCCACTAAAAATTCTAATAATGATTTTTAATTTCTATATAAATAATTTTACTGAAAAAAGTCACAAAGTGTCTTATTTCAGTAAAATCATGATTTATCTAAGTATTCAAGTTTTAATAATGCATTATCTTAATAATATCCATAACTATTAATTATTGAAGAGATAACACTACCAAATGCAATAAAAATGAGAATATATATTCCCGAAAGAATGGCTGCCCATATTAATTTGGCTTTACAATAATTTTTTCTATTAATATTACCTTCACCAAATCCCCATACAAATAGCATTACAATATTAACAATTGGTATTAAAAAAACAAGAAACATTACTAACCAATTTCCAATAGTCATTGGTTCAGTATTCACATATTGTGATTGAGGTGCGTAATAATTTGGATTCTGCTGGTATTGTTGTTGATAATCATATTGATTTTGTTGATTTTGTACATTTTGATTATTATCCATAGTTTGCCTCCTTTATTATTTATATTGTCATTTTATTATATATTTAAGCAATTTTCAACATAATTTTTGTAATATTTAACGATTAATTTTAATACTAAAACGACTTCTTGACTTATTACATAATAAGCATGTTATAATGTTAATTATATGAATAAAATTAATATAGCATGTTTAAAAAAATATAAATAATAAAGTTTGTATATGTAATACTATAGCTATAGGATTTTTTTGGGGGATATTAATAATGAGAAAAACTAAAATTGTATGTACACTAGGACCAGCAGTAGACGATGAGAAGATTCTTGAACAATTAATAATAAGTGGAATGGATGTTGCAAGACTTAATTTTTCACATGGAACTCATGAAGACCATTTAAAAAGAATTAATAGGTTTAAAAAGCTCAGAGATAAGCATAATAAGCCAATTCCTTTGTTACTAGATACAAAAGGACCAGAAATTAGGACTGGACTATTTAAAAATAACAGTGTAGAGCTAATAGAAGCACAGGACTTCATTATTTGTCATGAGGATATAGAAGGAGATAATAGTAAATGCTCAATATCCTATAAGGACCTTCATAATGATATAAATGTAGGTAATAAAATTCTTATTAATGACGGTCTGATTGAGTTAGAGGTAAAAAAGATTGTTGATAAGGACGTTCATTGTACAGTAGTAAATGGCGGTGTTATAGGTAATAATAAAGGTATGAATTTACAAGAAACTGATATTAATTTGCCTTCACTTACTGATAAGGATATTCAGGATATACTTTTTGGAATAGAAAATGATTTTGATATAATAGCTGCTTCATTTGTAAGAAAAGCTTCAGATGTAATAGAGATTAAAAAGATATTAGAAAAAAATAAATCTGGAAATATAAATGTTATTGCTAAAATTGAAAATAGACAAGGTGTCAGGAATATTGATGAAATATTGAAGGTAGCAGACGGGGTTATGGTAGCAAGAGGAGATTTAGGTGTTGAAATACCACCAGAGGAGGTTCCTGTTGTACAAAAATCTATAATAAAAAAATGCTATCATTCAGGTAAGCCAGTAATTACAGCAACTCAGATGCTTGATTCAATGATTAGAAATCCAAGACCTACAAGAGCAGAAGCAAGTGACGTAGCAAATGCTATATATGATGGTACGAGTGCTATTATGCTATCTGGAGAAACAGCAGCAGGTAAGTACCCAATTGAGAGTCTAAAAACAATGTCAAAGATAGCAGAAAAGGCTGAGAATTCTATTAATTATTGGGAGCTTTTTAAAAGTAGAGAATTTAATGTCTGCTACAGTGTAACAAATGCTATAAGTCATTCAACATGTGCAACTGCATATGAGCTTAATGCCGCAGCTATAATAACTGTTACACATTCAGGTCACACGGCAAGAATGATTTCACGTTTTAGACCAGCAGCTCCAATTATAGCAACCACTGTATATCCAAAGGTATGCAGACAGCTTTCATTAAACTGGGGTGTAACACCATATTTAGTTGAAACAGTAGATACAACAGATGAAATGTTTGATATAGGAGTTCAAAAGGCTTTGGATTCTAAGAAAGTTAATAATGGTGATATAGTTATAATTACAGCTGGAGTACCAGCTGGTGTTAGTGGTACTACAAACATTATGAAGGTTCATGTTGTTGGTAAGGTTTTAGTACAAGGAACAGGTACAAATAGTGGAATTACTACTGGGGAAATATGTGTAGTAAGAACTGTTGAAGAAGCGGCTGAGAGATTTCAAGAGAATAGCATACTTGTCGTGCCATCTACTGACAATAACATGCTTCCATATATTAAAAGGGCTTCTGCATTAGTAGTTGAGGAGCAGGGTTTAACTTCTCACGCTGCTATTTCAGCTATGGCACTAGAAATTCCATTTATTATAGGTGCTGAAAATGCAATTAAAATTCTTAAGACTGGTTCAGTAGTAACTGTAGACGGTAATAAGGGTTTGATATATTATGGAACTGCAAAAATTTAATTTCACAGTTCAAGTCTTAAGACTAAAAATAAATAAATAAGCTTTTTGTTGTTTAGTATTTCTTAAGCTATCGACGCTAGCTTTAATAGCGTCGATAGCTTAGGTCTATTCTTGTGTAAACAACAGAGTTCATATTTTCTATAAAATTTTCTGCACAGTCTAAATAGTTAACTTAAATGTAAATTGCCTTAAAAAGCTTTTCATTATATACTTGAATATTCATAAAAATTTTGATATATTTAATAGTGCACATAAGATAAATGATTTACATAAATATTAGTAAGCATATATTTTGAAGGATAATAAGGTCTATTTATTTAAGACAATGTTATATAAATGCATGCTTCTTTTTTTGTTTTTAGCTCAAATAATTATGTGAATTTATACATTATTAAGATAATATGCTTATAAAATAAATTTATTATGAGACAACAGAGTTTTAAGATGTTTACTATATTTTATAGCGTCGACAGCTTATGGTTTTTATAAAATAGAATATATTGTTATCGGGGGAGAAAAAAATGACATTGTCTTTGGAAGAAGTATGGAGTCGTACATTAAACCTACTTGAAGGCGAGTTAACACAAATTAGTATTAATACATGGATAAAGACTATTAGTCCTATTTCTATAAATAGTAATAGCATTATTTTAGGAGTACCTGCTGATTTCAACAGAGATATACTTAAATCAAGATATAGTGAGCTTATTAAAAATACTATAAGAGCAGTAACAAATAAAACCTATGAAATAGAATTTATAATACCATCACAAGAAACAGAGCATCAAATGAAAGGTCAACAGCTCCAAACTCAGAATTCTTATGTTTCAATATTAAATTCTAAATATACATTTGATACATTTGTTATTGGTAATGGAAATCAATTTGCACATGCTGCCTCTCTGGCAGTAGCCGAAGCTCCAGGAGCTGCGTATAATCCACTTTTTCTATACGGAGGAGTTGGACTTGGAAAAACGCATTTAATGCATGCTATCGGTCATTATATACTGGATCAATATCCATCTCAGAAGGTTTTATACGTTTCGTCAGAAAAGTTTACAAATGAATTAATAAACGCATTTCGTGACAACAAAACCGAAGAGTTTAGGCTAAAATATAGAAATATTGATTGCTTATTAATAGATGACATTCAATTTATTGTTGGTAAAGAACGAACACAGGAGGAATTTTTTCATACCTTCAATGCATTATATGAAGCACAAAAACAGATAATACTTTCCTCTGATAAACCACCAAGGGAAATTGCTACACTTGAAGAGCGGTTAAGATCTAGATTTGAATGGGGACTTATTGCTGATATTCAAGCACCTGATGTTGAAACCAGAATAGCAATTCTTAGAAAAAAGACTATAATTGATAAGTTAACTGTACCAGATGAAATATTAGTATATATTGCAGATAATATTGCATCTAACATTAGAGAGCTTGAAGGTGCTTTAAATAGAGTTGTTGCATATGCATCTCTTACTAATAATGCAACTATAAATATGGAAATAGCTCAGGAAGCACTTAAACAATTATTCTCAGAGAAAAAAGAAAAGGAAATAAATCCCCTAATAATTCAATCTATAGTTGCTAGATATTATGATGTAACTGTAGAACAACTGAAATCTAAAAATAGATCAAGACATCTTGCTTACCCAAGACAGATTGCTATGTATTTATCAAGAGAACTAACAGGGTTGTCTCTCCCTCAAATAGGACAGGCATTCGGTGGTAGAGACCATACAACTGTAATGTATGCTTGCGAAAAAATACTGGAAGATATACAATATAATAATGAGATTAGAAGAGCTATAAATGAGCTAAAGAAAAATATACTTGGTAGTTAGCTCATATTTAATGTTTAAAAAAAATATTATCTATAATTTTTTTAAACATTAAGGTAGCTGATAGATAATTATATAAAAATAGTTATACACAGAATTTGTGGATATGTTGAAATTTAATATGTGGAAAACTTAGCTAAAAATTGTGTAGTAGAAATTGTGAATAAATTGCACAATTTATCCACACATTATTAACAGGCCGAAAGCCTTTGATTCAACTGTTTTGTAAAGCTTATTCACAGTATTAACATGATATATTATTAATACTACTATAAATATATATATAAATAAATAATAAAGAGATATTCAGATAATAGTAACCTTAAGCTGTACTCACTATCATAGATAGGCCTTAGCTTATTATATTAATTGAATATACAGTAAAAATGATTATAAGTAAGGGGGAATATACTTGGAATTTATATGTGATAAAAATATATTGAGCGATGGTATAAACACTGCACAGAAGGCAGTAATGCCAAAAGCTGCATTACAGATATTAGAAGGAATACTTATTAAAGCAGAAAACAGTCTAACCATAACAGGAAATAGTTTAGAAATAGGTATAGTATCAAATGTAGAAGCTGAAATAGTAAAGACTGGTAGTATAGTAGTAAATTCTAGAATATTTGGTGAAATTATAAGAAAGTTACCAGAAGGAAACGTAAAAATACAGGTTGATGAATTGAATAACGTTATAATAGAATGTAAAAACTCTCATTTTAAAATAAAAGGTATAGATTCTAGTGGATATCCTGAAATACCTGAAGTCGAACAGGATAATAAAATAGTACTTACTCAAAATGTATTAAGGGAAATGATTAAGCATACATTATTTTCTGTAAGTATTGATGACAATCGACCAGTGTTAACTGGAGTATTAATTGAGTCAGAAAGTAATAGAATAACTTTTGTTGCTATAGATGGCTTCAGAATGGCATTAAGAAATTTTTTTTCTGACCAAAATTACCCTGAATTTAGTGTAATAGTTCCAGCAAAGACATTAAGCGAAATATCTAAAATAATACAACCAACAGATGAAAATATTGAAATATATGTATCTAAAAGTCAAATACTATTTAGTACTAATAATTGTAAACTTGTTTCAAAGCTAATAGAAGGAGAGTTTATAAATTATAAGAATTTGTTACCTGAAAAGTTTGAAAGTAATATAAGCATAGATAGGACTGAATTACTTTCAAGTATAGAAAGGGTATCACTAATTACAAGTGATGGAAGAAGAAATCCAGTAAAATTTGATATAAAAAGAAATAATTTAACACTTACAACAAATACAGAAATAGGAAATGTAAGAGAAGATATTGAGATAGAGGTAGATGGAGAGAAGCTTTCACTTGGCTTTAATCCAAAATATTTTATTGATTGCTTAAGAGTAATAGAAGAAGAAAAAATTACAATATCATTTTCATCGGAAATAGGTCCAAGTATAATAAAATCAGGTATTGATGAGTATATCTATTTAATACTGCCTATTAAAATTAGATAGTATTAAATCTAAGATGAAATGAATGTGTAAGCATATAACAAACTTAAAATTAGATGATAATTCTAATGAAGTTGATTAAAGGGGAAAGACAAAATAGATTGGAAACCGCTTATGGAAGTTATATATGAAATTACATGGAGGAGTTAAATATGTTGGAAGTAGAAATAAATACTGAATTTATAAAGCTGGACCAATTACTTAAATGGGCAGGAGTATGTATATCTGGTGCAGAAGCAAAGGAACTAATTCAATTAAATAAAGTAAAAGTTAACAATGAAATAGAAAATAGGCGTGGTAAAAAAATCAGAACAGGTGATATAGTAGAAGTTTTAGATAAATCAATTAAGGTTTTATAATATACGATAAAACGGTGAATATTTTGATAATAAAATGTATTGAATTGAGAAATTTTAGAAACTATGATAATCAGATAATATACTTTAACGAAGGAAATAATAATATATATGGAGATAATGCACAAGGTAAGACAAATATACTAGAAGCAATATTTTTATGTGTAACTGGGCGTTCCTTTAGAACAATTCATGATGATGAAATAGTTCGATTTGGTCAGCAGAGTTATTATATTAAAATATTATATGAAAAGGATGATAGAGAAAATACTATAGAAATAGAATCTGATTTAAAAAGAAATAGAGAAATTATATTAAATCAAATTAAGGTAAAAAAAGTAGGAGAGCTATTAGGAAAACTGAATGCTGTATTGTTTTGCCCAGAAAATCTATCTATTATAAAGGGAAGTCCAGCAGAAAGACGAAGATTTTTAGATATAATAATAAGTCAAGTAAAGCCTACATATTTTTATGAGCTACAAAAATATAATAAGATATTAAAGCAAAGAAATATATTATTAAAGGAGAAAATAGATTATAACAAAAAGCTTTCGGGAATAGAAGTATGGAATATATTATTATCAGAAACAGGAAAAAATATAATTTATGATAGAATGGATTTTATAAAAAGGCTTAATAAGTATGTAGCATTAAATCATAGATATATTTCAAATAATAATGAGAACCTTATAATAAAATACATTCCTTCCTTTAAAATAAATAAAGAGATAGAAGAACTTACGCGAAGTGACATACAAGAAATATATTATGGAAATCTAAAAAAAAATATTGAATTGGATATAGAAAAAAGAGTGACTTCATTTGGTGTACATCGTGATGATTTTGATATTATGATAAATAATAGTAGTGTTAAGGTATATGGATCACAAGGACAGCAAAGAACGGCTGTGTTATCGTTAAAACTCTCTGAGATAAATATTATAAAGGAAATAACAGAGCAAACACCTGTATTATTGTTAGATGATGTAATGTCAGAGTTAGATAGCACAAGAATAAAGTTGCTAATGAATAGATTAGGTGATATTCAAACATTTGTAACATCAACAGAAAAAATAAATGATAATCACCTACTTAATGAGATTAAATATATGAGTGTTAGTAATGGTAATGTGAATACAACTTAGTTATTGATAAGTAATAATAATTAGGATAAAATATAACGTGGAGGTAAATTATGTACTTGCATATAGGAGGAGATATGTCGGTATCTTTAAAGGAAATAATAGGAATATTTGATATTGATAATACAACTAGGTCAAGAGAGACAAGAAACTTTCTTAAGATAGCAGAAGTAAAGAAAATGATAATTACTATAAGTAATGAGATACCAAAATCGTTCGTAGTTGTAAATAAAAATAAAAGAGTAATTGTTTATTTATCTCCAATATCTACTTCTACTTTATTAAAAAGAGGTAGTGAATTATAAGGCTTGAAAAATTTTAGGAGGAATTACTTTGGATAATAATATTAGAAATACTAAGGTAGAAAAACAATATGGAGAAGATCAAATACAGGTACTTGAAGGACTTGAAGCAGTTAGAAAAAGACCAGGAATGTATATTGGTTCAACATCTTCAAGAGGCTTACACCACCTAGTATATGAAATAATGGATAATAGTATTGATGAGGCATTAGCCGGTTATTGTGATACTATAACAGTAATAATTAACAAGGATAATAGTATTACTAATATAGATAATGGAAGAGGAATACCAGTTGGTATACATCCTAAGATGGGTATACCAACTCTTGAAGTGGTACATACAGTACTTCATGCTGGAGGAAAATTCGGTGGTGATGGATATAAGGTTTCGGGTGGATTACATGGAGTTGGAGCTTCAGTAGTAAATGCATTATCTGAAAATATGATTGTTGAAGTATCTAGGGAAGGTAAAGTATATAATCAAACCTACCAAAGGGGAGTACCTGTAACAGAAGTTAAGTGTATAGGTGAAACAGATTCTACTGGTACTAAAACTACGTTTAAGCCTGATTTAGAAATTTTTGATGATACTATATATGACTTTGATGTATTGCTTCAAAGATTTAGAGAATTGGCATTTTTAAATAAAGGTGTCACTATAATTCTAAGGGATGAAAGGGAGTCTGAGCCTGTTGAAAAGGTACTACATTATGAGGGTGGAATATCATCCTTTGTAGAGTATATTAATAAGAACAAAGAAGTATTACATGAGAACATAATCTACCTAGAAGGATCAAAGGATGATGCTGAGGTAGAGGTAGCATTACAATATACAACAGCTTATGCTGAATATATATTTAGTTTTGCAAACAACATAGGAACAACTGAAGGTGGAATGCATTTAACTGGATTTAAGGCAGCTTTAACTAAAGTAATAAATGATTATGCTAGAAAGACAAATATGCTTAAGGAAAATGAAAAGAATTTAACTGGTGAAGATGTACGTGAAGGATTAACTGCTGTAATAAGTGTAAAGCTTTCAGAACCACAGTTTGAAGGACAAACAAAAACTAAACTAGGTAATGCAGAAATACGAACCTTAGTGGAAAATGCAGTATCTGAAAAGTTAAATTATATGATGGAGGAGAATCCAAAGGAAGCAAGAATGATTTTGGATAAATGCTTGAGTGCATCAAGAGCGAGAGAAGCTGCTAGAAAGGCTCGTGAAATGACTAGAAGAAAGTCAGCTTTAGAGTCAACAACTTTACCAGGAAAGCTAGCTGATTGTTCAGAAAAGAATGCAAGCAAATGTGAAATATATATAGTTGAAGGAGATTCAGCTGGTGGGTCTGCGAAGCAGGGAAGAGATAGAAAATTTCAAGCTATATTGCCATTATGGGGTAAAATGTTAAATGTGGAAAAAGCAAGATTAGATAAGGTATATGGGAATGATAAATTGACTCCTGTGATAACAGCATTAGGTACAGGAATAGGACCAGATATGGATGTTGATAGATTGCGATATCATAAGGTTATAATAATGGCAGATGCTGACGTAGATGGATCCCATATAAGAACATTATTATTAACGTTCTTCTTTCGCCATATGAGACCTTTAATAGAACAAGGTCATATATATATAGCACAACCACCATTATATAAAGTAAAGTTAGGTAAGGAAGAAATTTATGCTTATAATGATAAGGATTTAGATAAAATAATAAATGAAAGAGGCATTAAAAGAGAAGAATTAACTGGAAATATTCAAAGATATAAAGGTTTAGGAGAAATGAATTCAGAACAATTATGGGAAACTACAATGAATCCTGAAACAAGAACTATGCTAAGAGTAGAGCTTGAAGATGCAGTAGCAGCTGATGAAATATTTACAGTATTAATGGGAGATAGAGTTGAGCCAAGAAAAGAATTTATAAGTATGTATGCAAAAAAAGTAACAAATTTAGATATATAAAATTTATAACAAAAATATAGTTATGCAATAGGTACATAAAACTATTGTAAGAAAAACCAAGTAATATTTCTTGGTAATTTTAACAAACTAATTAGTATTTAATATAAAAATATAAAAATTCTTAAAAATAAATTGTTTCACGTGAAACATAACGGAGTAGGGGCAGAGTAAATCTCTGCCTTCTTGAATAAGTAAAAGATTCTTATGCTGTCT
>QKEK01000288.1 GCA_003251775.1 Clostridia bacterium
AGGAGGCCACACCTGTTCCCATACCGAACACAGAAGTTAAGCTCCTGAGTGCCGATGATACTTGGTTGGAAACGACCTGGGAAAGTAGGTCGCCGCCAGATTTATATCAGCCCTGTATGGTTATCCCATACAGGGCTGTTTGCATATTTGATATTTTTTTATAACAATAGGTATCAATTAATTTTAAAAAGTGGTATAATGTTATGAGTGTTGTAATAATATGGAGTAATTTTATTGTGCAAACAACAAGGTTCTTAAGCTATCCGCTATCTTTAATTGCGTCGACAGCTTAGGGTTCTTATTATAACAATTTCATAAGGGGAAAAAAGTAATGATTATAGAGATGCAAGGGGTAGGAAAGATTTATCGTAATGGTAAAATTGAGGTTGAGGCACTGAAGGATACGAATATATCTATTGAAAAGGACGAATTCGTGTCTATTATGGGACCATCTGGATCAGGCAAATCAACACTAATGAACATTATAGGATGTCTTGATAGAGCGACTTCTGGGAAATACATATTAGATGGGCAGGATATTTCTAAATACAACGAAAAGGAATTAGCTGTAGTAAGAAACAAAAAAATTGGATTTGTATTTCAGTCCTTTAATTTATTGCCTAAGATAAGTGCTTTACAAAATGTTGAATTACCTATGATATATGCTGGCGTTAGCTCAAAGGAAAGAAGAAGACGTGCTATGGAAGCACTAGAAAGAGTTGATTTAAAGGAAAGAGTCGACCATAAGCCAAATGAAATGTCTGGGGGTCAAAAGCAGAGGGTTGCAATAGCCAGATCTCTTGTAAATAATCCAGCTATATTGTTAGCAGATGAGCCGACAGGTAATCTTGATAGCCAATCTGGTGAGGAAATAATGTCTGTGTTTCAGGACTTAAATAAAGAAGGTGTTACAATTATCTTAGTTACACATGAGCCTGATATAGCGCAGCACACGAAAAGAATAATTACCTTTAGAGATGGACTTAAACAAACAGACAAATTGGTGAAGGAACAGCTAATAGCTAGTGAAGTTCTACAAGCCATGTAAATAAAAAAATATTAAAAAAAATTTATTATTTAATCAATTAATCATAGGAGGGTTTAAAATGGATAATATTGAAAATGTAAATGAGATTCAGCATGAAGTGCAGGTAGAAAAACTAGGAGTGTTTAAGAGAATAATTGGGGTTATTTTATTTCCTGAAAAAGTAATGAAAGACTTAGTTGAAAGACCAAGGATTTTATTGTCTTTCTTTATACTAACCTTAGTTGCATTTGTTCCTTTTATATTATTTTTTGACATGATGAAGGCTTTGGTAATTACACAATTTGAAAGTTCAGGTAGCGATTTTGCTGAGTTGAATATTGATGCTATGGCTACTGGAAGCTTAGTTGGAGGAATGATAGTTGCCCCGATGGTACTAATAATCAGTTGGTTAGTAGGAGCACTCATATTAACCCTATTTATAAAAATATTTAAAGGCACAGGAAGTATAAAAACCTACTTTTCGATAACTGGGTATGCTAATGTTATATTGGTTTTATCAACAGTTGTAACAATTGTTATAGCACTGGTAACGGGGCAATATTCCAGGGACGCTGTTAGTGTAACCAGCCTTGCAAGCTTTCTTGATCCAGAGAAGGTATCGGTATTTTTATATACATTAGCATCAGGCATAGAACTATTTACTATATGGATGTATGCAATTATAGGGATAGGGGTTTCATGTGCAAGTGGATTTTCCAAGCAAAAGAGCCTTGCTATAGTGTTTACTATTTACATTGTAGGTCTATTATTAACTAGCTTGATTGTTACGGCATCTCTGCAATTGGCTAATTTAATGACATATTAACTCCCCCATGCCTGCGGCACAAATAACGTCTGTAAGTGGTCTTCAAGACATTTCGTCTTGGAAGCTGCTTATAGTTGTTACTTGTGCCACTTGCATAGAAGAGTTATGATTAGCATAAAGTAAACAGACACATGATGAAAAATGCACTTTTGCTGTCCGATATATTTGATATTGTAGAGAGTACAGAATTATTATTAATGGTTGAAATCTAGTGGAGGATTGGTTGATGAAAAAGGTAATTATAGGGCTAATAATAGTTATTTTAGTTGGAGGAATGATAACATTTAAGCTTATGCAAGGAAACGGGGATAATGCTACTACTGTTTCAGGCGTCTCAATAAGCAAAGGACCTATTATCAATGTATATACAACAGCTGTTGTAGAAGGAGAAATTTCATCCTCGATCTCTGTAGGTGGAAGAGTAGAAGCTGTAGAAAAAGACGAAATATATTTTGATGCACCACTGAAGGTAGCAGAAGTACTTGTTAAAGAAAATCAAAGGGTTAAGAAGGGTGATGTTCTGCTTAGTGTTGATCTGTGGAGTATAGAATCAGAGCTTAAGCAAATGAAAATTAATAAGAGCATACAACAGCTTTCGCTAGAAAAGATTAAATCCTCAGAGGGAATGTCATCAATGGATGCACAGATACAAATTTCTATGAATAATTTTCTGTCTGCACAGAGTAATTATGATAATCTTAAATCAACATATGAAAATAATATAAAGCTATATGAGATGAATGCTATCTCAAAAAATGAATTAGAGCTTTCAAAAACAAGAGTTGAAGAGGCTGAGACCTCCCTGAAAAATGCTGATATTAATTATCAGTCAACATTAAAGGGGCAATCAATGGACTACAATATTGCAAAGCTCAACCTAAGCCTTTTAGAGGCACAAATATCCAATCTTGA
>QKEK01000043.1 GCA_003251775.1 Clostridia bacterium
AAGTCTGCTTCTGTTTGCTTAATTATTTCATCATACCATTTAGAACGATGACTCATTTCCATAACAGACATGCCTGCTTTTCCATAAGAAACCATTTCACTTTGTGCTTTTTTTAGAACCTCAACAGGAAGTACACTTGGTCCTGCTGAAAAATTATATACCCTGTTTTCCATTTTAATTCACCTCAACAAATTATTACTTCATTTATTATTCAGACTTTGTTATAATTTTAACATTATTATTGCTAAAAGTCTATATTAATCTTCTTGTGATGCGATTAATCGTTACATTTCAGATGTGAATATCAGTTAATAATTACATACAATAAAATAAGTTAGGTTATTTTTGTTTTAACTTAAATCAACGCCTTTTAAATAATATATTTAGCCTCTTTAAAATTATACCTCATTATTCTACAACATGTCATTGATTTGTTGTACGGAGCATATTGCGTTGTCGTATATTTATACGCTATTTTGCGTTGTTTTGAATAAATATACATAAAACTTCACTTATTGAGTATAATTATGCATAAATATGTAACATCGCATTTATTTTAAAGGCATAAAATGAGTCCTTGTATTCAATAAGCTTATTTAATTCTTCCTTTAAGATATCATAATTGCTAATACCCTTTAGCTCTGCAGAAATATCTTTATCAAAGAATGTAACCGCAACAAACGGAGTCTTTATTACATCCTCTACCTCTTCTACCTCACCATTAGCCTTTATCTTATAGACCTTTTTATCAAGCATGACAAGCTCACCATCAAGTGCGTCAAAAGTACCTATTCCAATATCTCCATTTTCTTTTAAATCAGCTATGCTTTCAAATCCACTAAAATTTCCGACAAGAAGTGACTCTATTGTAGAAACCTAATAAATCGTATCCCTTTCTACCTCTGCTTTATCTTTATTTGTTGTTTTAGAACACCCAGATAATAAAACCCCGCTTATAATAACTACCCCAAGTATATTTCTTATTCCTTTTTTCATAATTATATTCCTTTCTACTGTTCATCTCCTCATGCATTTTGTCTATATGGTGATAGTCATCTATTACTATAATAGTTTTATTGGATAGTTTAATGTCTTGGATTATTTGCATTGCTTCTTGACGCGATAACCCATCACTAGGAAAGCCAAGCTGTATAAGGCTTTGGTAACGGATATTTGCAACATGCAAAATAGATTGACTATTTTATTTTATCATGTAAACAATCCTTATCTATATAAATAATTAAATTGCGTTATTATCATTTTGATTTTAGTCTTTTATACTCTCTTCTTTATTAACAAAATATCAGAGTCTAGTTATTCTACTGAAGCACCAATATAAATTGATATTACTGAATCACCATCTAAAGTAAATATTATACCCCCATATACAGTTCCTACAATTATTTTATCTGACTCTCCTTCATCCAAGCCAAGTTGTACCTCATCCTTGTATTCCTGTAGCACTACTTCCTTACTACTTCCTATCCCTATTCCTCTACTTGTCTTCAATGTACAGGGACTAAATAAACGGATTGAATTAACTATCTGTTGAGCATTATCATTTTTTATAAGGTCTAATCTAATCCCTTTAGATTTGTATTCCCAGCTCTGATGCTCAAATCCATCAGCCTCCCAGACAACAATTTCAGATTTTTCATCGGGCTCTCCTAAAAAGCTAATAACATCAATATCTAATAATGAATTATTCAAGATAAACAAGCTCTCTTTATGCCAAAACTCGAACTCACTATCAAAGGTATTTGTATCATCATTCTCTAATTCAGTAACAATCTTTTCTGAATTATTAGCTTCTTGCTTTGATTCTACTAAGTCATTAGCTTCCTTGACTTCTTTTGTCTCTATATTTTGACCATTAATATTAGTGTCATTGGTTTTAATCCCAGCTCCTCTATTTTCTATATTACTCTGAATATTATTACACCCACTGATTATAGTACAAGAGAAAACTATTAATACTAATAAAAATCCTTTTCTCATAATTTAACTCCCTTCAATTATATCTTTTTTAAGTATTATATGTAATTGTATACAATCATTCTCATGTATCTTTATATAAGATAACTCAAAAAACTCTAATAGCCTTGTTGTTTTTACAAGCAATAAAAAGAGGATGCTTAATACATCCCCTCAATATAGTCATTTATGAGTCTTTACCTTGACACTTCACTCAATTCCTATTATCTAAATCTATTCCTTTTCAAGAAAACTGGAATGTCTGGACCATCATCATCATCATAGTTGTTTTTGTCCCTACCAAACGAAATTTCTTTCTTTTGTGGCTCCTTATCATCACCATCAGCATCATTACCTGATGGGCTAGTTGTTGTTCCAAAGAGCTTTTGAGGTTTGGCTACAAAAGAAGCCCCTTTATCAAAGCCAGTAGCGATTACTGTAATAAGAATCTCGTCCTTTAGATTTTCATCAATGACAGCACCAAAAATAATATTTGCGTCTGGGTCAGCTGATTTCTGTACAAGCTCAGCAGCCATATTGACTTCAAACAGACCAAGGTCTACACCACCTGTAATGTTTAACAGTACCCCTTTTGCTCCCTCTATTGAGGTTTCAAGCAAGGGGCTTTCAATAGCTTGTTTTGCTGCATCCTCAGCTCTGTTATCACCACTAGCTCTACCAATACCCATATGTGCCAGTCCCGTCTGATGCATAATTGTCTTAACATCAGCAAAGTCAAGATTAATTAACCCTGGAACTGCTATTAGGTCAGATATTCCCTGTACACCT
>QKEK01000222.1 GCA_003251775.1 Clostridia bacterium
GCTTGACCTAAAAAGGGATATGAGCAGAAACCCGTTGTTTGACGTTATGCTTGTTTTGCAGAACATGAATTTAGAAGGAAGAGAAATAGAAGGCATAGAAATAGTACCTTTTGAGTATGAAAAAACTGTTACTAAATTTGATATAACGCTATCTGGCATTGAAAGTAATGGGAAATTATTCTTTGACATAGAGTATAGTACCGCACTTTTTAAAAAGGAGACCATTGAAAGAATGATAGGGCATTTTAAGAATACTGTTGAAAGTATTTTGAAAAATCCTATTATTAGATTATCACAAATAAACATTTTGACAGAAGAAGAATATAACACTTTATTGTATTCTTTTAATAACACAATAGCAGTGTATCCCAAAGATAAAACTATACATGAATTGTTTGAAAAGCAGGTTGAAAAGACCCCAGATAATATAGCGATACAATTTTATGACAAAAGGCTAACATATAGAGAGCTAAATAGAAAAGCGAATCAGCTTGCAAGAGTGTTAAGAAAAAATGGAGTAAAGCCTAATAGTATCGTTGGAGTGATGATAGAACGCTCAGTAGAAATGGTTACAGGTATAATGGGCATTCTTAAAGCAGGTGGAGCTTTTCTTCCTATAGATATTGAATATCCTAAGAAGAGAATAGAATACATTCTGGAAGACAGCGGTGTGGATGTACTTCTTGTAGGTACTAAAAGCAAGTTTGAAATAGAAACAGACTGCCATATCATAGATGTATATGATGAGGGGTTATATAGTGGAGAAGCGTCAAATATAGAGGTAACTAATAAACCAGAGAATCTTGCATACGTAATATATACATCAGGCTCAACAGGGAATCCAAAGGGAGTGATGATTGAGAATAAAGGTGTATCAAACCTCATAACCTTTATGGTAGACTTTTTTGAAATAGATGAAAATGACAGGGTGCTACAATTCGCAAGCATTTCATTTGATGCGGCTGTATCAGAGCTTTTTATGGCACTTTTAGCTGGAGCAGTTCTATATATTATTCCAAAAGAAATAATTATGAGTACTGCTAGGTTTGAAGAGTATATGAATAAAAATATGATAACTCATGTTACTCTACCTCCAACATATCTTGTAAATATTGATATAAATAATATACACTCGTTAAAGGTATTAATAACAGCAGGATCTTCTACTACACCACAATTAGTAAATAAATGGAATAAAAAGGTTAGATATATAAATGGATATGGGCCTACAGAAGGCACTGTATGTGCTACTGCTTGGGACTCAAGGTGTAGTAATATAAAGCAGATTGATTCTGTGACGATAGGTAAACCTATAGCAAATACCATTGTACATATAGTAGGTGAAAATAGGGAATTACTACCAGTGGGTGTTGCAGGTGAGCTTTGTATATCAGGTGATGGTTTGGCAAGAGGCTATTTGAACAGACCTGAGCTTACAGAACAAAAATTTATAAGCAATCCATTTGTGCCGGGAGATAGAATGTATCTTACAGGAGATATAGCAAGATGGTTGCCTGATGGCAATATAGAATTTCTAGGGAGAGCAGACCATCAAGTAAAGATAAGGGGATACAGAATAGAGATAGGTGAGATAGAAGCACAGCTTTCAAAGATTAAAGGTATTAAGGATGCGGTAGTAATAGCCGATGGGTATGAAGCAAACAGCAAATACCTATGTGCATACATAGTGAAAGAGGCTGAGCTAACAATACAGCAAATAAGGAAGGATTTATCCCATGAGCTTCCTGATTACATGATACCTACATATTTTATAGAGCTTGAAAGAATGCCTTTAACACCAAATGGAAAGGTAGATACTAAAGGATTACCACAACCTGATGGAAGTATAAGTACAGGAGTGGAATATGTTGCTCCTACAAACGACATAGAGGAAAAGCTAGCAGAGCTGTGGCAGGAGATACTCAGTGTTAAAAGAGTCGGTATAATGGATAACTTCTTTGAACTAGGAGGACATTCGTTAAAAGTAATGGTATTGATATCTAAGATACAAAAGGAGCTTAGAAGAAAAATTTCCCTAAGACAGGTATTTACTCAGCCAACGATTAAGGGGCTTGCAAAATTTATCCTTACAGAGAGTGAAGCAATGTATTCATCCCTTGAAAAGGTTGATAAGAAGGAGTATTATGACTTATCGCCAGCCCAGAAAAGGCTGTATATATTAAGCCAGCTTGAAGGGGAAACAGCAAGCTATAATATGACTGGTGCTGTGCAAATTAAGGGAACAATAAGCAGGGAAAGATTCAATGACACATTTAATAAGATTATAGAGAGGCATGAAGCCTTAAGAACATCATTCGAAATAGTAGACGGTGAGCCTTTACAAAAAATATATGACAAAATTGACTTCGGTATTGAGTATATTGAAGCCAAAGAACAGGAGCTACCTAAAATAATAAAGGACTTTGTGCAGCCCTTTAATCTTGGTAAAGCCCCATTGCTCAGGGTGAAAATTATTACCCTAAGCCACAATAGTCATGTGCTTGTGTTAGATATGAATCATATCATATCTGATGGTGTGTCTATGCAAATCCTTGTAGATGAGTTTATGAAAATATATAATGGGGAAGAGCTGAAGCCGTTAAGATTACAGTACAAGGATTACTCAGAGTGGAAGAACAGGCAGATGAAGTCTGAGGAGATTAAGAAACAGGAGGAGTACTGGCTAGATGTATTTAAGGGAGAGCTTCCTGTATTAGACATACCTACCGATTACCCAAGACCGTCTGTACGAAGCTTTG
>QKEK01000056.1 GCA_003251775.1 Clostridia bacterium
AAGTATACAGACAAGTGTTGTAAATAATAAAGTTGCGATTACTGGTGCTACAATTCCAACATCTTCAAGCACAAAAGCGGTTGTATCAGCAAAAAAACCTATGGAGGCTGATGTAATCACTCAACAGATGGCTGAATTTACAATGGAAGTTAATAATACCAAGCAGAAAGTTCAACCGCAGAAGGATACAAATGCAGTTGGAAGTAGTCAGAGTACAGTAAAAGTATCCATAAGTGAATTTACATCATCAATTAGTAATATCGCTTTTGCTGGAAATGCTGTGGGTTCAATAGTAACTAACTCAAATGACATTTCTCGTGCTGCTACAAGCGTAAATAAGGTATCAAACACCGTTAGTAGTATTTTGTTGCCAGCAACCAGTGAATTAAGTGATTCTGAAAGATTAATTGATAAAGCCGCAAAAATGGGTGGCAAAGGTGTACAATTAGCATCTGGTAAAGTAATGGGAATAAGTAAAGTTAAATCTATTGCTACTGTAAGTAAGGTAGCTAAAGTCATAGGTGTTGCGGGAACTATAATAACTCCCTTTACAGAATTACAAACCTCCTTAAATATGTATAGTGAAGAAGAATGGAATATGGTTGCACAGTACAACCCTAATGATTTGGAGAAATTTGCAGTTGGAGTTACTATTCATTCTTCATTAGATGCAGCTAGCTATGGGATGATTAGAAGTATTGTTAAATTACCTTCAACTGTTGTAAAGCTTATACCTGGAGAAGACCCTACATGGACAGATTCATATGATAATAGTATTAACAAAGCTCTTAATAGTAGAAGTATTCATGAAAATGTAATTGAACCAGCATTTAATTCACTAACAAGTATATTTAAATAGTTTTAGTGAAAAATGTTAATTTAAGCTTGTACAATGAAACTAGTTCCATTTATTTATAGTAAGGAGAGTTGATATGTTAGAGTCAATGTATGGTTCTTTAAAGATTAAGAATAAAATAGATATTTTTTTATTTCCAATAAAAATTATATATATGGTTTACACCATTCCATTTCTACTATTTGTATTATTGATGCAAATTAGGACTTTAGGTGCTTTTGGAAATGCTTTTAAAGAAAAGGTAGGAAAAGTTAAAGCTCTTCTTATTCATTTTTCAGCTATATTCTTATCTTTTATATTTTGGGGAGTAATAATTAATTTTATATTAGGAAAATATAACTTGTAGTGTGTCGACTTCTATAACTGTATGTTGCAAAAATATCATCTGTCGACTTCAATAATATCATCGGCACAAATTAACAACCCAATATTAATGCAAATATCCAACATAAAACTAATTTGTAACTAGAAAACCTTAAATAAATAGACTAAACCAACAACAAACCTTGATGAAATATTCAAGATTTGTTGTTGGTTATTTTTTTACTCAACACAAATAAGCCTATTATCATAAGCTAATAAGCTAAGTTTCAATGAATATACAATCAATTAAACAGAGCAAAAGGATAATTATAGAAGAATAAACTCAAGCTACATTCTTATAGGTATGATACAAGCCTCCATATATGCTTGGGAAATAAATTAGTCCCTAAAATAAATCTTAGGAAAAGCACTTGACAAAGCTGTGGAAAGGCAGTACTCCAAAGCGTATCAAGCGTATGCTATCGCCTGTGGTGGTGTATGGCTTTAGGAGGTGCTTTTTTGCATAGCTTTAGGAGATTTATAGCTATTACTATAGCTTTGATTATGCTTATTCTATCATTTGCTTTTAGGGTATTGGTATTTATATTTGAGCTTTGCTATGTTTGTACGCCACACCTAAGCAGTAGAGCTTATCACAGGATTATATAGGGGAAGATTTACGGTCTTAGAAGCTCAGCCTGTACTCGGAGGACTACAAAATCCTATAGTTGATAAGGTATAGGGTATATAAAGGCATATCGCAAAAACAAAAACATGTCCATGTCCCTAAGTCATATATGGTAGCTATAGATAGCATACTTATCATATACAGACAGCTTTCAAAAGCATACCTTTATACCTGTAGTTGCTACTAGATATATAAAAGTGATATGATACAGTCTGAGCAATATTTAGAACCAACCCCCACTTGTCAGCACATATGTAGAGTTAGAAGAACAGCATACCGCATATATTTCAAGAAGTATCTGCTTTGAAAGAGGACCATATTATTTTGCCCCTAAGAATCTACTCTACAATAAATGAAAATATCAAATAAATATGCTAAATAAAGACCTATCTATCCAAAGGTGTATAAATTTCTTGGTATACACAAAGTATCTAAAAAACCCTTTTGTCCAATATATACTTTTATTGAACAAGTACATATCTGTACGGCTTTGGCAGAGGAAAAATGCTTTCAAAAATGCATATCTTTGATAAAAGCTTACTTGTTTTCAAAATAGCCGTACAGATATTTTATATATCCATCTACTATACTCGTTGAAGTAAGAGGGTTTTTAGATACGTTCTTAGCTTGCTTTTTTGATGTAGTAGAGGCAAAATAATATGGGTTTATACCAATGAAAGCTTTTAATGACATATAGCGGTATGCAACTGCCTCCTAGAAATTTACTGATTATCTATTTAGGGGTTGGTTCTAAATATTCATGTGGCTGTATCATACCACTTATATCTAGTAGTAACTGCTAAAGGTATAAAGGTATGCTTTTGAAGGAGCTCTGTATATGATAAGTATGCTATCTACTAAAATAATGCTCTCTATTAATAAAGGAAAATTTATATGAAGACATGGACAT
>QKEK01000164.1 GCA_003251775.1 Clostridia bacterium
GCATTTCATTACTATAAAAAGATTTATAAAGCAAGCTTATATTATTAACCGTTATATTAGTCTACCTCCTATATGAGTACCTCTAATTCTAAATCAAATTTTGACTTGCAATAACTGAAAACATAAGAAAACTAATAATAGCATAAATAAAATAATCCACATGATTACTCGTCTTCTATTATTGTATGCTTTTTCTAACTGTAAATCATTAATATCAACAGCTTCTTCTATGCTTAGTATTTGTTTTGCTTCCTCTAACCACTCCTTAAGCTTCATCAATATCAAGACTTAGTAGCTTTGATTTCATTATAAGCTTACGTATAAAGGCGTTATACATACATGGTATCTTGATATTTTTAATAAATATATTAGTTTTTATACTTTTAATGCTTTTTACATATGCATTTTGAAAGCTTGTGTATTCTTTATTAATTGCCTTTGCTAGTAAGCTTCCGCTTAAAAGAGCATAGCTTATGCCTTCAGCAGAGCTTGGACTAATAAAGCCTGCTGCCTCTCCAATTAATACAACGTTATCCTTTGCTGTGCTTATTTGACTTGACTTTCTGGTTCTCATAATCAGAGTACCCGTTTTCTTATAATAATCACCTATTTTATATCCATGATTTACTAGCTTATTAATAAGCAGGTCATATTTTTTATTGGCATCTTCATTAATAGGGATTGCTGTTCCTATTAATAAATATTGATTCTTTTGTATAATCCATGAATAGAAATCAGTAACTTCTTTGTCAAATATAGATGTATAGAATGGCATTTCACCTTCTGTTTTATACCACTTCTGTATTGAAACGTATGTATCTGGGGCTTTATCTCCTTTGAATTCCTGTTTTCTAACTTTAGAAATGGCACCATCTGCACCAACTAACATTTTGGTCTTTACAGAAAATTTAATACCATTTTGCGTTAAATGTATAAGAATACTATCTTCATTATGTTCATGAGATGTATATATACAATCAAATATTGACTCAACATGGTCAGGTATTAGAGATATCAACCATTTATCAAGCTTTTCTCTATCTACATTTATATAGTGTCTTTGATAAAACCTCTCAATTCTATTATCAAAATCAATGGTTTTCACACTAAACATTTGCGGACCTGTCAGAACATTTTGAGGAATACCTAGTCCTAATTTAGCTAGCATTTTCTGAGCATCTGGTGCCAATAGCCCTCCACAACACTTAGACCTTTTAATAAAATCTCCTTCTAGTATTCGCTTTTCAACCAAAAGTATTTTATATTTCTTATCTAATAGTCGTGCTAAGGTTGCACCAGCAGGTCCTGCTCCAATTATAACTATATCATACATTTTTTCAAGCTCCGTTTCTACCTGATAATCTTGACTAATCCACTCCCACTGTTTATATAGTCTTATTCTCCTAGAATATTAGCATATAGCTCTTGAACCTGTTTAATTAGCATATCAAAGCTTGTATTTTTAAATCCTAATTTCTGTGCTTTTTTGAAATGTTCTTCTGCTTCTTCTAAATTACCATCAATAATTAAGAGCTTGGCAAGGTTGTAATATGGTATTGGGTAGCTGCTATCAAGCTCTATTGCACGTTCAAAGTAGTCCCTAGCTGTTTTTAATTCTCTTATATATAATTTCGCAATTCCCATATTATTAACTGTTATTGCCTCGATATTTTTGGTATACATCCCCCATGAAAGCCAAATCAATTTCTTTAACCATGGCTTTTGTTGTAGTTGTTCTGAAAAGCTTTTAAATAGCTCATAGCTTTTCTCATAGCTGTTACTAGCAAATAATTTTTTAGCGGTATAGAAATCCTTATAAAATATTGCATGTATTCGTCCAGGTACTAGTAGTAGCAAGCATATAGCTACGAGGAAGAGTAGATTGTAGGGTATAATTAGCTTATTAAAAATATAAAATATTAGTAGTATGATAGATGCAATAATTATTACATATAACAGTTTTGAAATTCTAGTCTTGTTCATATACAACCCCCATCTTTTAAGTATAGATTTTTATTTTCACATATAACATATATATTATATTACAAAACTAGGTTCATTGCTGATTTCTTCTACTAAAGAGCTAACATTATTCAACTGTTCTAAATTTCCTGAAACTGCCAACCAGCAACTCCCTTCTGCTCCGCAAATTCCACCACCAGCAACAAGCTCTGATTCCGCTCCAGTTAGTAGCTTAATTGCCTCAAGCTCTGTTATTATTTCCCCATTAATAGGCATATACCTTAGTCCTGTAGTATTGGGGGAATTAATTTTTTGAGCTATTCTGTTTATATCACCTGATATCCTTTTTTCTAACCCTACAGGTAAGAACAACTCTACACGCTTTCCTAATATAGCCTGAAGTGCAACCCCAATTGTACCTGCTGTTGGATGACCTATATAAACAGCAGCAAGCTTTTGCTCTAAGTTTACTGCATTTGCACCTTTAATAATGATATCTCCCTTTTTTAGGTTATCCACTACATCAAATATTGTTTTACCACTTAACCATTTGCCCTTCTCAATAACAATATCTCCAGGAAATTTGCTCTCATCACTTAATCTTCCTGTATCTGTTTTTTTATAAGTTTGGGGCAACGTAACTCCCCTAAAAAATCTATCTTTTGTAAACTCCTCTGCTTGCCCAATTTTATTAAGAAGCTCTTCAGCTACGTACCCATTGGTTGTTCCAGCAATTATTACAACAGTCCTTAGCTCTAATGCTTCTGTTATAGAGGGATGTTTTAACAAAGCTTTAGCTATTATTCTTTTACCTGCAGCTGGTGAAAGTATAATTTGTTTGGTATAAATATTATCATCTACCATATTATTCGCTCCTTAAAACTAAATGTATTTATGTTGTAAGTAATAAAACATTTACAACTAAGCTACAATTAACGAATTTGAGCATAAATACATGAGTCAATAATGACATCATTTTTATACACACTTTTTTTTAGTATTCCCTCAAGTACAAAACCCGACTTTTCAAGTACTCTCCTAGAGCCTATATTATTGGCAAATGGCTCAGCAAAAATTCTTACCAAATTATATTTTTCAAAACCAATATTACATATTTGTTTTATGGCTTCTGTTATTATACCCTTTCCCCAATACTCCTCTCCTAACCAATACCCAAGCTCGGCACTCTTACAACTAACATCATCCTTTATAAATAAGCCTATACTCCCTACGGCTTTTCCTTCAACATCTATTGCTTGCAAATACTCCCTTGAAGCATCTGCGTTAATACACATATTTATATAAAACTCTGCGTTTTCAAGGGTATATGGGTATGGAAAAACATTCCTTAAATTATCGGCAATTTTTTTGTTATTTGCATAATACGCAAGAGCCTCTTTATCTGACATACTCCAATCTCTTAAGCTAATTTTATTTTGTACCATAATATCTCCCCCAAATAAAGTTTTTTGTTAGAAACATAAGCTGTTTGTTTTAAATGATAGTTTAACAGCTAAGTATTAATATTTACGTTTCTTGATAATTAGATATAATTCTATATCAATTAATTAATTCTGTCAATTTCTAAAAAAAATTTTAATACGCTAAGAATTTCTAAACTATTCAGACCTCATTACTTTTTCCTAACTTAGATGAGACATTGGATATTAATTGGAAAATACGTAGTAAAATAGCCATGTTAATCATTAACCATTAATTACCAGTATTATAAGTTAGTATTCGGTTATAATAATATTGTAATCGGGTACATGAAATTGATAATATAAAATTAATACAGATTTCATGATAAAACTAATATATTATTATTTTGATCTGAATTGATGTATTGATTTATTTAATAACTAATTTGATGCGGCAACTGAACTTTTTCAGTCTATAATATTTGCAAAAAGCTTATAGGATTAGATGTATTTCATTGTTGTTATTAATAAATATTATCATAAATGTACCCGATTAAGTCATTATAATGCCTTTTAAAAAGCATTTTCTATCAAATGAACCTTAGCCATTTTTTTATTAACATCTATATAGACCTCTACTACATCAAATCTGATGTCAGTATTTGATATATCATTTCTCAATAAATAAATGTTAGATATTTTTCTGATTTGTTGTATTTTTCTAGCATCTATTGCTTCTGAGGGTATACCATACAGGTCGCTTTGTCTTGTCTTTACCTCAACAAAGCATACTAACTGCCCATACAAAGCAATAATATCAAGCTCTCCGTATCTTTTATAACGATAATTTAACTCAAGAATTTCATAGCCTAAGCCCTTCAAATGCTTAACTGCTAGTCTTTCCCCAAGTTTACCCGTACTATGATTATTCATAAATTTAATACCTTTAACTAACTACCTTGTTCTTTTACCTGACTATCCATATTACTTATAAAGACTAAAATTTCTGCTACAACCTCATATAGCTCTCGTGGAATCTCATCACCAATATTTAAGTATGATAAGGTTTTTGCAAGCTGTTCATCCTTATAAAGAGGAACCTTACTTTCCTTTGCCTTTTTAATTATTTGTTCTGCTATATCCCCTTTACCTACAGCTACTATTTTGGGTGCTGAGCTTTCACCAGGAACATACTTTAGTGCAGCCGCATGCTTTATCCTTCTAATTTTTGTTTTATCCTTTTTGGACTCTCTCAATATATCACCCACCATAGTATCTAAACCATTATCAAATTATAAGCCTGATGCTACAATTAGTATAACACATTTCTAGATATGAAAAAAGAGGCTATGCAGCCTCATTTCCAGTCAACCTTGATTCAATTATTATGGAAATACTTAGTAAAATAATAGATATTCCTGCTAGTAAAATTTTACCTATAGTGAACTCTCCCTTTATTAAGCTAAACAAGAACAACTCCTTAGTATACTTGCCCTTCGTTACCATTTCAAACAAATAGTATGAAAATCCAAGCAAATAGCCTGTGGGTAAAGACCTTGTCAGTTTAGAAACAAATAACCCTATGCTTCCCAAGAATAAGGATGTAATAAAAAAACCCGTTGTCATCTTTAAAAAATCAAATGAAGAGCTTTGTAAGAGTGCTGGTACAGTGACACACATTACCATAATATATAAAAGAATAATTAAAAAAATAAGCCTTATTATTATAGATTTATTAAAGGAGAATGCCTTTGATTTTATTGTATCCCTTATACCTCTTAAATACTCAGCTTCATATAATCCAGGAAGGATAATTAATCCTCCTAAGCATAAATAGCGTTCTCCTATCAATGCAATATCCCTACTATCTAGTAGCTTAAAGCTGAAAAAAGCATGGCTTAAAAGAATATATACAACTCCAATTAATATATTTAGATTAAAAAAAATTCTAATACTATAATATATATATTCATAATTAGAAGAACTAAGCTTACGAGTCAATCTCTTTATGAGATGTTCTGTAGAATCTAAAGTACCTTGCATTAAAACCACCTCCAGATCTTTTTTTGTCGAAAACAACTACTGTGAGTAAGATGAGTAAAATTGAAATAAAAGATATAAATATTCTGTTCAATAAAATGTCCGATTTCAAACTATTAAAAAGCTTACTTTCACCAAAAGCATTGAACCTAATAAAAGCCTTATACAAAGGATAGCTTCCTATCAAGGGTGAAATTGATAACCCCCAAATAATTATTTGTATAGGTAAAGCGGCAAGCCCGCTACTAGATACACAAGAAACAACAAAGCCAATTGATACCGTAATCATTATAGTTGGAAATATCCATAAAACTGTGTACTTAATGAAGGCCATTATATCTATGTACAAAATACCTAGTACAGCTCCATCAGTATCAAGAATATTTATATACTTATCTGAATCAAAAAAAATGAATTTAATCTCATCAAATTGAGAGGTTAGCATAGAGTATGTATCATACGTAGCTATCACAGCTAAAAATAGAAAGAAAGCAAACAGTATACTACATAAAGCACAATACTTAGCTAGAATATACTTAAATGAGCTAGCCTGCCTTGAGTATATTATTTCACTCATCCTGCTTTTTCTATCTCTAGTGAGAATAAAAGCAGCTAAGAAAATTGGTAAGAAACCAGCAGCTATACCCATGTAATCACAGTAAAGTCTTGCAGATGCTTGAGTAACCATATCTGTTTCAATTATACCTATATAGTCAGATAACGCCTCTTCATATGTACGTGGGCGATTAATCCAATTGTTTTGGTACTCCTTTTTCAAAAATGTATTTCCACCCAGAGACTCATTAATTTCACTAATTAAGCTTTCAAACTCTTCATAACTTAATATAGGCAAAATTTCTTTTAAATCAAGATAGCTTATCTTAACTTGCTCCCCATAATCTCCTTCATCTCTCAGAAAATCATCAATATCAATATGGGGAGTGGCTATTTTATTCATAGCTCCAACAATTAATCTTATTTCTTTATCAGATAATCTTTTTCGAACATTAATTCCTAGAATACTAGTAGCATATATTTCTTTTTCTTTAGCTGCATTAAATAATAATTCATATATTGCCTTCATTCGTTCAACAGGCTCAGTAATCTCAGTAACTCCGTAGGGAAATGGGTTAACTGGTACTCCAGCATCTGCAAGTGCCTTATTACTAAATTCTACTTCTTCTATAGTTGGAAGCCTTTGTAGATGCATTTCTGATTTAAATTCAGTAAAATAAAATAGTAATGTAATAACAATAAATACATATATAGTTAAGCCTTTAAGTAGGTATCCTACTTCTTTTCTTATCAATCTAATAAACATTATATTACCTCCCTTACATAATTCATATATGCATCTTCTATTGTGGGGGTAATACTCTGAGCTTCTTCGATGGGTTTAACAGATGAGATAAGTTTAACCCTTATCTGTTTGTCTTCAGCTAATGTTGAAGTGATTATATAATCTTTCTTTAGCTTATCATACACGTCCATACTTACTAGCACTGTCCATACAGAGCCTTGTGTATCCTTAATTAGCTGCTCAGAGGAGTCATTAAATAAAACCTGACCCTTTTTTAAAATACCGATTCTAGGACAGGTAAATTCGACATCACTAGTTATATGCGTAGATAATATTACTATCCTGTTCTCCGAAAAATCGCTTAATAAACCTCTAAATCGCACACGCTCTTCTGGGTCAAGCCCTGCTGTTGGTTCATCAACTATTAGTATCACTGGATTGTGAATAATCGCCTGTGCTATACCAAGCCTACGCTTCATCCCCCCAGATAACGCCCTGACCTTAGTTTTCATAAACTGTTTTAAATTAACCCTTTCAAGTGTTTCAAGTATTAAACCCCTTCTAAGTTTGTTATCAGTTATTCCAGAGAGTATTGCCAGATAGTCTATTGATTCATATACAGTCATAAATGGATACATTGAGAAATCCTGCGGTAAATATCCAATAATTCGTCGTACATTAGTCTTATCCTTTATATCTATACCGTTTAATTTTACTATGCCGTTATCGGCATTCAACAAGGTTGCAAGAATTCTCATCAAGGTAGTTTTACCAGCTCCATTTGGCCCAAGCAATCCATACATACCCTTTTCAATATTTAATGATATATTATCTAACGCAAGCTTATTACCGTATTTCTTGCTTAGATTGCTTATCTCTATCATTGTTAAATCACTCCTTATAAATACATTAAAATAAATACATGATGTAGTTAATATCTAAGGCTATCTTGCTCCAAAAACACACTTACTAGCAAGGTGCAGAAGCTAATTATTAGAAGTACTATGAACTCAAATTTGTAAGCTATAAGCAAGATAAAGGATATTAAGAATACTAAAAATAATATTCCTAGCTTAAAGAGAATGGCTTTTCGGATTTCTGATTTCCTTTTCTTAACCATTAACATTTCTGTTTCAGTATACTGAAGCATTCTTGCTTTAGCATAGACCCCTTGTATATACTTGTGATCATCTAATAAAGAAACTCTATTTATAAAAGGCTCCCTCATTATATCCCTCCTCCTGCTCAATAAATGCTTTCAAGCATCTTCTTGCTCTATATAGTGTAATTTTGACATTAGCTAATGTTTTACATAAAATCTTAGCTGCCTCCTTATATGAAAAACCTTCAATATCTATAATATATATTACTCTCTTATACTCTGGCTTTAAGTGCTCAATAGCTGAATACAAAAAATGCTTATCATCACTTAGATTTGGGTCATAATAAATGCTTTGTTCTAGAGTAGCTATATCAGTATATATATTCAGTCTATTCCTACGCAAATAATCTACACATTTATTGCGAATTATTGTATACAAATAGGTCTTAAAGGAATACCGCTCATTATAAGACTCCTTGTGTACATAAACAGCTGCAAACGCTTCCTGAGTAATATCCTCAGCTATATGTAAATCCTTAATATAATGTGAAGCAAAAAGCAAAGCTCTCTTCCTATGTTTCAAAACAAGAGACTCAAAAGCCTTCTGATTTCCAGAAATGAATTCAAGCATCAATGCTTTATCTTCAACCATATCTGTCCTCCTTTATCTTGGGATAAGTATTTGTTATATAAAAACAACAACTTATAAAATAATTCTACCTATTATTTAGCATAATGGCAACTTATCAAAGAAGCTTCTTTATTTATTATTCGAATAAAAGGCTATAAAAGTTACAGGCTACTTTAATTCTTTTTATAATAATTATCGACCTTTATGCTTTTGCATAATATAATAATATACCTTTATTATACTTTAGAGTATATTGCCAGATTGTATGTCCGTCACAAAAATTGGACTGTTAGAAAACAGTCCAATTGGTTGTTGAAAATAAAATTATTTTGCAATATAATACAATACACAGGTAATTGATTTCAACCAATAGTTGTTTTGGATGGTAAGGTTGAAGAAAGGAATGGACATTATGATAAATATTGATAGAGAAAATTCAACTCCTCTATATATGCAAATTAAAACTCAATTAAAGGATATGATTTTGACTGGCAAGCTTTCTCCTGGGTACAAATTACCACCTGAAAGAAAGCTTGCAGATATACTAAATGTAAATAGAAGTACTATACTTAACGCGTATAGAGAGCTTAAAGCAGATAATTTGGCGATATCAACTGTTGGGCAAGGTACTATTGTCAATCCAGCTCTTGGTTCAGTAGCAAATATAAATAATTCTAATATTACTCCAATACAGCTTCCTTGGAAGCACCTATATAGTAAAATGATGTCACTATCTTCAGATACAATAACGCAGGATATTTTGGAGCTTGCAAACAGGAAGGATGTCATTTCATTTGCTGCTGGTATAGCCATACCCGAGCTGAATCCCTTAGAAGAGCTTAAGAAAATTAATGAAGAGCTAATTTCCCAGTTTAAGCATGTTCCCTTTCAGCATACATCAACTCAAGGATATTACCCTCTTCGTGATAGCATCAGAAATCTAATGCAAAAAAAGGGTATTATTATATCTAATGATGAAATCATGATTTTATCAGGCTCTCAACAGGGGCTAGATTTTTCTGCCAGAGCCTTTATTAATCAAGGAGACATTGTTTTTACAGAAGAGCCTAGCTATTTTTGTGCACGTCAGATTTTCGAAGCTTTTGGTGCTAACGTAATTGGAATCCCTATGGATGATGATGGTATGTCAATGGAGTCACTTAGCTATATGCTTTCCAGATTCAAGCCAAAATTCATATATACTATACCAAATTTTCATAATCCAACTGGTATAACAATGTCTTTAGAAAAAAGAAAAAAGCTGCTTGCACTTTCCTATAAGCATCAGACACCTATATTAGAGGATGATGCTTATGGTGAATTACGCTATGAAGGAGAGCAAATACCTTCGTTGAAAGCCTTAGACCAGAATAATTATGTAGTTTACCTAAGCACCTTTTCTAAGGTATTATTCATGGGCTTAAGAATTGGTTGGGTGGCAGCACCTAAACAGGTTATACAGCAGTTCAAGGTTTTAAAGCAAATATCAGATGTACATACAAATAGCTTTTCTCAATGGTGCCTTGATAGGTTAATTAGAGAAAACAATTATTCTAATCATATTCAAACGGTATTAAAGGAGAATAAGCGTAGAAGAGATATTATGCTGAATTCCTTAAATAGATTTAAACCCCAAAACCTTGAAATTAGTTGGATTATACCTGAAGGTGGACTTTATATTTGGTGCTCTTTACCTGATGAAATTGACCAGAAGGAGCTCATGAAAAATGCAGAAGAAAAAAGGATTGCCTTTGTTCCCGCAAAGGTTTTCTACTCTGAGGATTGTGATGATAATTGTATACGACTTAACTTTACCTTTCCATCTCCCAATCAAATTGAGAAGGGTATACAGCTATTGATGGAAGCAATCACAGATTCATACAAGGAAAAACAGAATGAAGCTAATTCCTATACAGAAATAAAGCCAATTGTTTAGCAATCAGTAATAAAGCCAATTGTTTAGCAATCAGTAC
>QKEK01000214.1 GCA_003251775.1 Clostridia bacterium
CGCTCAAAAAATAAAGAAGCGGATGTATGGTAAGCAATAAACTAATTCTTAATTTTTAATGCTTATAATAGCTTTATTATGCTTAAATTTTGTGTTTAAATCTTCATTGAGGTATTTCGTCATTCTTTCTGAAAGCTCTTTTTCATCAATAACACAACATCTTTTTCTAGCTCAAACAATTGTTTTTCTATTCTGGAGATTGCTCTTCTATTTTCATTACATAGCTCTGTAGTATTCTCTAAGCCTTCCTTAAGCGAGGAAAGAGTGTCCATGAATATGCTTTTAAAGGATTCATGTATATTATCCTTTTTAGCTGGTGTAGGGGTGTTTTTATAGCTGGCATTAAAATTGTTATTAGTACTGATATTAGTATTGTTATAAATTGGTACAGCTTCATCATCATAAAATGCGAGCTTAAAATCATTATATAGTATGCCTGGTACTGTATTTGAAATAAAGCTAGCTTTGTCATTAGAATTAGACCTATAGTGAATAAGTAGATATGGGAAGTAAGGGGTTCTATTATAAAGATTATTTGGGTAATATTCATTGTTGTAGGTGGCTTGCTTTTTTAAATTAATGGGGGCAGGAGAGCTCCATGATAAGCCATCATTATTTGAAGCTGAGTAAACAGGCTTATTATTACTAAACCAGTTAATTAGTATTTTATTGGTTTTGAGAGTTAGGTGAGACGAAGTATTTTTATCATCCTCAACATTACTTATCTTTATTGAGTTGCCCCAATTTTGTTCAACACTACTTTTTTTTATATATATTAAGCTGTTATTAGCTAGTAAGCATAAATGAAATATATCATTTATGTCAATTACAAAATCCATAAAGCTTATGGGTTGGGTTCTGTCGTTACTTTCAAAAATAGGTATCCTAGTTTTTTGATTGTTACTTGATATTTGTATATGCTCTGGATTTTTGAGGCTATTAATAAATAGAACATGTAAATTATGGCTACTATCAGACGAAATATTTACGCAGGGAGCTTCTTTGTCGCTATGTCCGAGTGCTTCAGGTGATGAGATTTCTTCCTTAACTATGCTTTGATATGTAAGAATATACTTATCCCCATAACGCAATGAATATACTAGATGTATTGTATCATTAATATAACAGCAATTAATACCATTGCAGACAATAGGATTATTTCTGCTAAACAAAATAGGGGTGCTATAGACTTTTTCATGTGTATATATGGTGTGCCTTAAATTACCGTTTGACAGTGGCGAGAATATGTGAATGACATCCTCAGAAGAAATGCAGGCACAAAAGGGTGGAGCAACGTTCTCAATAATAATCTTGGGGAGGCTCCATACAAGCTTATTTTTAAGGTAAGAGACACATATGTTATTTGAAAAATCAAGGAAAAGATTGAGAATCTCCCCACTTGATAGCTTAAATATGTATTGATTGTTTGTACCCTTCATAAATATTCTCCATTGTCTGAGGCAGTGCTCTTCTACCTTGTTATCGCTATGATATATTATGAATCTCAGACTTAAATTATGAATATATATTTATATTTAAGGTTGTAACCATTTATTTTTTAAAAACATATTATGTAATTGAGAAATAAATGTAATGGAGGATATGTGTATGCATAGGCATAGAGAATGTAAGGATCAGGTTGTAGCAGGCTTGATTAGCGGCGATGATATTTGTAAGCTGCGTGAAGCTGTGTGTGTACAAGTTGAAAAGGTATATGATCACTGTAAGGAAAAGGACTGTGTTGAAGATGCTGTAGTAGACTTTGTGAACCCAGATGAGGCACGTGAGCTAATAAGAACCGCTAAAAAGGTCAGAACTAAAAGTGCAGAGGTTGAATCAGTATGTCTTGATATTGATGAGGTACAATTTAAAAAAGGTTTTTATACCGTAGATATTAGGTATAAAATTAAGGTAGTTATTGAGTTCTGTTCACCATTATGTCGTCCTGGAGTTCAAAATCCACTTAATTGTACACAGGTTGGATATGTATACTTTGGTAAGACAGTATTCTTATTTGGCTCAGAAGGAAATGTTAAAATCTTCAAGACAATGAAGCGTAATGATGAAGATGACATGCATTGCTGTGAATTAGTATGCGAACAGAGTAATTTACCAACAGCAAAGGTTGAGGTTGCCGACCCACTACCACTAAATACAAAAATTATAAAGGTATGCCCAAGACCACTTAGAGGCAATGATGACGATGAAGATGATGTTGAAAGCGAATCAAACTGCCATTGTCCTCATCCACCAATTTTACCAAGGAGAGAAGTTGTTGTTACAATAGGCTTGTTCTCAATTATTAAGCTTGTAAGGTATGTACAACTATTAATACCTGCATTTAACTTCTGCTATCCAAACAAAGAATGTATATCTTCTACTGATGAGGATCCTTGCGAATTGTTTGATACAATCGATTTCCCAATGGATGAATTCTTCCCGCCACAGAAATTTGATTTCCCAGGGGCTGAAGAAGAAGAAGATAGGTTGAGAGATGCTGATTAAAAATACTCTTAGGGTGTAAACACACACCCTCTTTTTTAAAGGCTAAACCAAAAAAGAGACGTAGGAACTAAAAGTCCCACGTCTCCCTTATTTTAAATACGCATTTATTATTTCTGGTAACTTCGGTTAGCCATTTCTATAGCCTTCTTAACCATATTACCGCAGTCTCTTGAGGTAACGGAACCCCATCCACCTTCATTCTTTACAGTGTTATAAACACCTAATTCATGAGCGATTTCCGTTTTTAATTGTTCTGACATAATTTTGCTTCTACTCATCGCAATATTCCTCCCCTCAGGATGTCAACTAATAAGTTGACTACTGTTTTAAATGCGTATATTAGTAGTATCTCTTTATCTTTAAAAAATATTATAGCAATGTTTTTATTCATTTCTATATTTTTCTGAATTGGCTATGTTGCGATGGTGACAACGCAAAAAGCTCGAATTATAAATTGTAATTGAGGCTATAAATTTGTTTTGGTATACTATGAGTATTAGTAATTAAATAGCTTTAGAAGGGGTTATATATGATAAGAATAAATAATAAAGAGATTAAGCATATAATTTGGGATTGGAATGGAACCCTGTTAAACGACGTTGAGGTTAATGTTGAGGTACTAAATGTTTTATTAATGAAACGTAGCTTACCTAATGTCACACTTAAAACATATAAAGAGAATATGAGCTTTCCAGTAAGACCATATTATGATTTATTAGGCTTTGACTTCAAAAATGAATCCTTTCAAGGTGTTTGCGATGAATATATTGAAACATATATAGGCTTATTTCATAAAGCACAGTTAAATCATAATGCTAGAGAAATCTTGCAACAGATAAAGGGCTTGGGGGTAGAGCAATCCATTCTCTCTGCAGCACCACAGGAAACCTTAGAGCATAATATTAAGCACTTTGGCCTTTTAGATTATTTTATTGGGTTAATTGGTTTAAGTAATAACCATGGAGATAGCAAGGTTGAAAATGGTAGAGCATGGATAAATAAGCTAGGGCTTAACGCCAACAATGTGCTATTAATTGGAGATACAAAGCACGACAATGAGGTTGCCTGTAATATTGGATGCTCAAACCTTTTGGTGGCATGTGGACATTATTCAAGAGAAAGACTTGAGGAATGTGGTACAGCGATTTTTGAAGATTTATATGGTTTGCAGAATTATCTTACTAATTGATATTCATCATATAGTATTCGATAATCTGTATCCTCAAGGTCAGAAAGCTGAAAATACTCTTTTAAAATATCCTTAGCTACAGGTGCTGTATAGGAACCATATACTCCATGCTCAATGATTAGAGCGACTGCAATCTGTGGGTCTTCGGCAGGTGCATAGCATATGAATAACCCATTGGAAGAAGAATTAATTTCTCTTCCGGTTTCAGCAGTACCAGTTTTACCTGCGACGGTAAATGGGAAATCCTTAAATACCTTAAATGCAGTACCCTCTGAGGAACCTACAACACCAAGCATACCTTTTTTTACTGAATTAATAGTTTGAGCAGAAACACCAGTCTCAAAAGCCTCTACTGGGGTTTCCTCAATATTGCTTCCATCGCTTGACACAAATTTTTTAATTATGTGTGGAGAATACCTAGTACCGCCGTTTGCTAAGGTAGCAATATAATTTGCTAGCTGTAAAGGGGTAAAGACATTATATGATTGACCGATAGCTGCCTGAGCAGTATTTGCTGGCCACCAAGTATCCTTTTCTACCAGACTTTTATATTCCTTAGAAGCAATGATGCCTTTTTGCTCACCATATAGCTCAATACCAGTCTTTTGACCTAGACCAAACTGCTTTGCCCATTTTACAATATTATCAATACCTGTAGATACGCCAACCTGTGCATAGTATAGATTACATGAGGTTGCCAGAGCCTTCTCAAGAGCAAGCCACCCCTGAGAGCCTTCAAGACATCCAAATTTTTGATAAGCTATAATATCAGTTCCCTTACACTGATACTCTGTTTTCTCAGTGATAATATGCTCTTCTAAAGCAGCAATTGATACTAAGGGCTTATAGGTAGAGCCAGGGGCATAGTGAGACTGGATTGCTCTATTAAGGGTAGGTTTATTCTTAACATCATTTAAAGCATGTGTAATTGCCTCATTATCATTATTTAAAAATATATTAGGGTCGTAGGTAGGATAGCTTACTAAGGCTAGAACATCTCCGTTTTTTACGTCTATTGCAACAACTGAGCCAGCAAAGGCATCGCCATAGTTTTTAATTCCTCCCATATTCCTTATTACATCAATATATTTCTCCATGGAGTTAAATGCTACTTTTTGAAGATTCATATCTATTGTAAGGTAAAGGTCGTTGCCTGGTTTTGATGGAGTTGCTTCTACTACACCAGTCTGCTTACCCTTTATATCTACCTCCACGTATTCATACCCTTCTGTTCCTCTTAGCTTATCCTCCGCATACAGCTCTATACCTGCCTTTCCAACTAAGTCCTTGTTCTTATAGCCTTTATCCTTCCATTTTTCTAACTCTTCTGCTGAAATCTCTCTGATATATCCAAGAATATGTGCAATATATTCTGCATCCTGATACTGTCTCAGTGGCTTGGTATACGTAGTTACTCCTGGGAAAAAGCTGTTCTGCTCCTCAATCTGTGCAACAGTAGTCTCACTGACATCGGATGCAACTTCTAGTGGGTTAAGGAGAGAACATGGGGCAGGCCACATCTCAAAACGCATTCTCATAATTTTGTATGCCTCTTCCAATGAGTAACCCTCATCTATTTTAAATTCACTTCTAAGATAATTAAAAGCATCGGTAAGTGTGTGTATACTTTCTTCATCTTCCTTAGAAAAAGCCTTATCCTTTTGAATTTTAATAGTATTAATAATGCTTTGTAGCTCTTGAACAGCATATCCATAGCCTAATTGACCGTCTTTTATGCTAATATATTTTAAAAGTGAAGGACAATAATTATCGTTATTAGCCTCAAAGATTTGTGCCAATTTAAGCAACATGTCATTACGCTCATTTACAGGCATTTTGGTGTACACATAGTGAATACCAAAGCCCAGTCTATTGCTAGCGATAGGAATACCGTTCCTATCGTATATATTTCCACGAGCAGCAGGTATAGTTCTTTTGGTTGTTCTTTTAAGCATCGACTTTTCAAAATTAGCCTCACCATTTACGATTTGCAGGTCAAATAAGCGTACAATTAACATTATACCAAAAACAAAAATGAATATAGACAATATAATATACCTATCCATTAACAGTTTCTTCATAATTATGTCCATCCCTTTCCCCAGGCACAAATTTGGGTTGAAAGAAAATCATAAATTCATGCCTTCTCTATCTAAAACATTTTTATAGGTTATTTTCTTTCAACCTTACCTCCAGTGCATTGGGGATATTGCACGATTATAAAAAATTGTACATCTAAGTAAAACTGAGCAAATAGCCTATCCCTATATTCTAGTGTGTACTCTATCTTCTTTTTCAAGTCTATTAACTATAAATTTACTAACTGCAAAAACTAAAATTGAGGAAATTGCATTATATATGCTCTCTGGTAAAATAATATTTAATAATGCATACTTAAAATCGCCATCAATTTGAATTACAAAAACTAAAAAATAGTATAAAATCTCATATATAACAGTTGATGAAAAGGTTAACACCAATAATACAAAAAGATTTTCCTTGTACACCCTTCTATGTATTAAGCCTACTAATAGAGAAATCAAAAGGCAAAGTAGGGTGTGAACCCCAATAAACCTAGCTGATATAATATCATGGGTCATACCTAAAATTATACAAAACAAAGCACCGTTATAAAATCCTCTTAATAACGTAACTACTATAACTACAACGAGAAAGAGGTCTGGCTTTATTCCAGCTATCTTAAACTGCTCCATAACTGTAGTTTGTATAAAAACTAAGGCTGAGAGACAACCCACTAAAATCAAAATCTTATTCTTCATTAGTTGTACTAACCTTTTCCTTATCTATTTGCTCATTGTATATTAAGACAACAACCTCTTCCAACCTTTTAAAGTCGACATAAGGCTTTACTATGACATATGAAGTCTTATCTCCTGGAGTACCCACAATCTGAAAAACCTCTCCTATAAGGATACCTTTTGGGTATATTCCTCCAAGTCCAGAAGTCTCGAGCTTGTCACCAATATTAATATCTATATCCACAGGTGTGAATTCCATTTTACACAAGCCCTTGCTTTTTAGCTCAAGATCACCTCTAACAATAACCAAATCATGTGTATCTGAAAGACGGGCACTTACAGCACTATCATAGTCAATAATGGTTTGCACGGTTGAAGAGTTTAGCTGTGAGTTTACAACCTTACCAACAAGCCCTCTATTTGTTATAACAGGAAATGTAGTATTTACCTTATCAGCCATTCCTATATCTATAGTAAAGCTGTTAAACCAATTTCCCGGATCCTTAGCGATAATATTCGCACCTAGCTGCCTATAGGCTGTATAGCTATCCTTAATGCTTAAAAGCTCTCTTAAGTTCTCGTTTTCCCGCTTATACCTTTCTAGCTCATAATTTGTATTCTCAAGGTATTCAATCCTTTTTATCAATTCTTCTTTTTCTGAGCGAAGTGTATCTAAATCCCTAAAGTATCCTGATACATCTCCAATCTTGTCACCTACAAAGGTATATGCTTTTTGAAAGGGGGTCAGCGGAACAGAAACTATATTCTTTAAGAAGTATAGCTTACTATCCTCCTTGATTGAATTTCCAAAAACAACAAGGAGTGTAATGATAACTATTAATCCTATAAATACTTTGCTTCTTAGTAGCCTATGCAAAGTAAAAAACCCCTTTCATAAAACACTAAAAACAAATAAAACAATTAGCTAAACCGTTTTGGCTGAATTAAAACCTTCTTTAATACCTCAATTTCTTCTAAAACCTTACCTGTTCCAAGAACTACACAGTCAAGTGGGGATTCAGCAATACTTACTGAAATACCTGTTTCCTGATGTATAAGAGTATCAAGACCGTATAGCATTGCACCCCCTCCAGTCAACATAATACCCTTATCCATTATGTCTGCTGCTAATTCAGGAGGTGTTTTTTCTAATGTGAGCTTTATTGTGTCCACAATAGCATTTACAGGCTCTCTCAATGCCTCTAGTATTTGAGTTGAGGTTACAGTAATGTTTTTTGGTAGTCCAGTAATCAAATCGCGTCCTCTGATTTCCATGGACTCATCCTTTTCTCTAGGGTATGCACCGCCAATTTTTATTTTTATTTGTTCAGCAGTTCTTTCGCCTATCATTAAATTATATTCCTTTTTTATAAAGAATACAATGGATTCATCAAATTCATCCCCAGCAACTCTAAGGGATTTGCTGGTAACTATGCCACCTAGTGATATAACAGCAATTTCGCTTGTTCCACCACCGATATCTACTACCATACTTCCAGTAGGCTCTTCAACGGGTAAATTAGCACCAATTGCAGCTGCCATTGGCTCCTCTATTAGAAAAGCCTCCTTAGCACCAGCCTGAGAGGTTGCTTCCTCAACCGCCCTTTTTTCTACCTCAGTAACACCGGAGGGGACACAAATAATTACGCGTGGTTTGTTCCAGACTCCTTTTGCCATGGCTCTTTTAATGAAGTATTTTAGCATATTCTGAGTAATCTCAAAATCTGCAATAACTCCATCCTTCATTGGCCTTATTGCCGTAATATTTCCTGGTGTTCTGCCAATCATATCTTTGGCTTCATTGCCTACAGCTAAGACAGCCTTAGTGTTACTGTTAATTGCAACGACTGAAGGCTCTCTTATAATGATACCCTTTCCTTTAACGCATACAAGTGTATTTGCTGTTCCTAAATCTATGCCAATATCCTTACTAAATAATCCCATGTTAAGGTCACTCCTTTGTGGTTCTCTTTACTAAATATCTAAAAAATTCATTTTACTATGGTAATATATAATTCTTATTGTGCTAACAACAAGGTTCTTAAGCTGTCATTATTATTATTACAAATCATATTATATTTTATCAGATTAAAAAAAATAAGCAAGAGCATATTTGATTAGCAAAAACCTTTTTCTTTACTTTTAGGCTTATATATAGTAAAATTCAATGGATATTTTATATTTATAAATTACCAATATTGAAGCAATTTGGTTCAATGAAGCAGTAGGTTATCACTAAGGATATTAATAAAATATGATAAAAAAGAAATGTATAACTTTATGAAAAATAAAGGAATGTTTACCTATACTTCGGATAAACCATGGGAAACAATAGATGACTCAAAGGAATTCTGTAAATAGGTAAAGTTTTCATTATCATTAATAGAATAATACTATAAGAAAGGGGACAAAATGTTTAAATTAGAAATTGAAGATTATAAGAAAATAACTAATATTGTTAAATCAAATAACGAATTATCAGTATTTTCAGTTATTAGTGGAATCATTCCTGGAGAAATTTTTGTTAACAATACTGATAATCCAACTGCAACATTAATACAGACAAGCGAATGTAATTTGATTGCCGGTAAGGCTGATGATGAAGCCTTTAATTCAGAGGTTTCTTCAAAACTGGATTTTTGGGATCCATTAACTCCTGATTCAGAGGAATGGATCGATAAAATACCGTATATTCACAAAAATAAATTCATAAGGAAGTATAAACGAAGGCACTATACACTATCTGCAAATCAATTTATTCAAAATAAAAGCAGCTTAATGAATGAATTCACTCTTGAAAGAGTTGACTTGAAAGCATTAAAAGAGAAATCCTTGGAAAACGCTGATAGATTACTAGTTTGGATTAGTAATTGGGGTAAAGAAGAGAATTATAATAAATACGGAGCAGGACACTTTATACATAATAACAAAACAATAGTAAGCTGGTCTTTGAGTGATTGCAGTCATGGGAGTAAAATAGCGATTGGTGTTCATACTGAAGAAAGATATAGAAATAAGGGATTTGGCAAAATTGTAGTTTCCGAAAATATTAAAAGTTGTTTTGATAAAGGGTATGAAACTGTGGAATGGCTTTGTGTAGACTCAAATAAAGGCTCAATAGCAATAGCTGAAAAATTGGGTTTCAAACAACAAAATGATTACTTAGCATTTTCTTCATATCCGCCCATTGAAAATGTTACAGATTTAACTGAAACCCAGTGGCATGAATGGGCGGAGTATTTAGAGAATTCATGCAAGAACGAAGATAGACTGATATGGGAATGTCTTTTTTCTTATATAAAATCAAATGATGTCGTGAAAACTATTGATGTTTTAGGATTAATGCAACAAAAGCAGATTGCAGTAGATTATAGTAGAATTGAATCCTTTGTTAATATGCTTAAATTAAGCCGAATGTGCTCAAACTTCAGTGAAAAGCCTTGGGTTGATTTTTTAAATAAGTTTTTGAAAAAGTAAGAGAAAAAGGCTTCAAGGTAAAACCTTGAAGCCTGCATAAATGGCGGAGAGAGAGGGATTCGAACCCTCGGAACGCTATTAACGTTCACACGATTTCCAGAGTTACGTTTGATTTATTATTAGAAATTATATGACTATACCTTTTATTATTCAAATCGTTATAGATTAACCCTTATCCCCTATTTATTGTTTAAATTATAAAAAATTATTAATATCACAAAGATAGAAAATTTGAAAATGTGTTAGAAATTTTGTTAGAAGTTTTAGCCACTCATTTAAAAATCAATAGCTATATTAATTAATATATTATTAACTATAGTAATACTTACATGTTTTTCTATATGTATTACTATAGTTTTTCTATATTTTATTTATGCTTTTAAATACAATCACAATAAAATCAACAATTATTATAATTAGCATAATGTTAGTATAATATT
>QKEK01000048.1 GCA_003251775.1 Clostridia bacterium
AGGTAGCTGGCTACTTGAATAATACCGATAACCTGTAAAGTCATCAACGTGTTCAGGCTTTAATAGACCTATTTCATCGTAGTGCCTCAAGGTCTTTGTGGATATTCTGTTTATTTTTGAAAACATACCAATCTGATACATATCATTACCCTCCTTTGTTTTTCTAAGCCCAGAAGGCTTAGAAAAACATTGAACCTCAGTTATTTATATTGTAACATACACCACTTCACAAAGTGTAGCTCCAAGCTCTATTCCCATCTAAAGGTTTTAATTGAGACAGCTATCCCAGCAATCGCTGTAAGGCATAGCACCAGTACAGGTATCACTAACGAGCCTCCAGTAAGGCTAAAATCATAATTTGTGTCTAAAGAAATTGCCTTCAAAAGCTTTATCCCTTGCGTTAAAGGCATTACATTTGACACCATCTGCAAGCCTTTAGGCATTATTTCATATGGTACTGTTGCACCAGATAGAAAGAACATTGGGAAGTATGTAATTGTACACAGTAAATTCGCTGTCTTAATATTTCCAGAAACGCTGGCAATAAGCATACCAAGAGAATAGATGGCAAGCGTTACAAATCCATATGCAAGAATAAACATTAGGACAGATCCCTTCATGGTATACCCAAAGAACAGCTTTGCTACTATCCATACAAGGAAAGATGAAGTAACTGCAAATAACAAATTATTTAGAAATTGTGCTAGCAGTAGCGTGGCTGGGCTGGTTGGAGTTACCTTAAACCTTTTTAGTATCTTTTTTTCACGGTAATTGGCTACTGTAAGTGGGATTCCCATTAAGCCCGTAGCACAAATACCTATTGTAATTACTGCGGCGAAGGACTGCTGTAAAAGAGTAAAGTCTGCCCCCTCAAATGCAGGCTTATTTCCATATAGTATTCCTAATAACGTCATTAATCCAACGGGTAATATGATTCCGAAAAGCACCCCTGAAAACTCCCTGATTGCCAATAGGAATTCAATTTTAAATAATACCTTCAAGCTCTTCATGGCTTCCCTCCTCTTCTCCAACATAATATAAGTACGCCTCTTCTAAGTTTTCCTTGCCTGAAGCTTTTATGACATCATCAGGAGTGCCATGTGCAACCTCTTCACCGTTACATATAATGGATATCCTATCGCACAGATGTGTTACCTCATCCATATAATGAGAGGTTAGGAATATGGTTAAGCCCTGAGATTTTAATTGCTTCATGTATTTCCACACCTCTCTTCGTGCTTTGGGGTCAAGTCCAGTTGTCAGCTCGTCTAGAAATACGATTTCTGGCTGGTGTATGAGTGCAAGCACAACTGATAGCTTTTGTCGTTGCCCTCCTGAAAGCTCTGAAACCATAACATTTTTCTTATCAGTTAACGAAAACTGGTTTAGAAGAGACTCCCATTCATAATCCTTTTTATACAAGGATGCTGTCAGCTCACATATTTCCTTGACCTTAATCCTATCCGGAAAGTGAGAAGCCTGAAATTGAACTCCTACCCTATTAAATAAGCTCTTTCGTTCAACTAAGGGATCCTGCCCAAGTAGTCTCACCATTCCTGAATCAAAATGCTTTGTCCCCAGTATACATTCAATAGTTGTTGATTTTCCTGCACCATTTGGACCTAAAAGTCCGAATATTTCTCCCTTATTAACCTCTAGATCTAATTTATTTACTGCTAAGTGCTGTCCGTAGTGTTTAGTCAAACCGTTTACTTCCAGTAGCTTTTGCTTTGACATTTTACATTCCTTCCTTTCGTAAAAATTTTAGCATGCCAATCATCTCATAGACAGTCTATACTTTTCCGTAGGGTTAAAGTCAATAGCTACTGGAGCTTTTTTAAAATAGTTTATGGCTAAATAGTTACCTACCTGCTGATATGTTGTTTGTATCCATAATAAGATTAATTAATGGATATTAGACTTTATGATATTTTAAAGCTTTTTGGCGTAGTAGAGGTTATCCTTTTAAAAACCTTTATAAAATAGCTTGTTGAGTCAAACCCAACCTGAAAGCCAATCTCTGAAATACTGAGAGAGGTTGTCTTTAATAGGTATATTGCATGATTCACCCGAAGTCTGTGGAGATAGCTTATCGGTGTATGTCCAGTCGCCTTTTTGAATACCTTATAAAAATGGTCCTCGCTTATAGAGAAGGCTTTAGCAACTCTTCAAAGTACCGAATTATTTTCTTTTCTTTTTCCATAATTGGAGCACTAGGCAATGTAGTAGCTTCTATAAATGCCTGTCTCTCATACAGACTTGCTATTAGTGATATTATATCCCCTTGTATAGCTACCTCTTTACCTTCATAGTTAGATAGTCCATGCTTTAATAGGTTTATAATATGCTGATAACAGCCCATTTCCCCTTCTAGGTGTTGATTTTCTTCATCTAGGTCTGTTTTTTTAATCTTATTAGGGTAAAGCAGACGATTTTTTTTTAGTGGCTCTATATATTTGATGAATATGTGATTAAGATTATCCATTGATAATACATCATAGGAAAAAACTGCATATTGCACAATGCACTCCTGAGTGCTACATGGCATAGCGTAATGAACCTCGTTTGGATTAATGATGGCAATATCCCCTTTTTCTAAGGAGAGTGTTTTTGAGTCTATACTAAGCGTTGTAGCACCCTCCTCTATATATATAATCTCAACGTATGGATGCCAATGGCAGAAGATTAAGTCTGCCTTTATCCTCTCTGTTTTAAAGGGAAATGTTTGATTTATTTCAACATGCTGAAATATGGGACGTGGTAACATAAAAATACTCCTTACATAAAGCCTATATACCTTTTAATGCTAAAACCAAGGCAACAGAATAGTTATATTTTAAACTATAATAGTTAAAGATATTGAATATAGTTAATAGTATAATACAATTGACTATATATATCAAGAGCTTAAAGTAAGAAATAACAACGCAAAAGGCTTAGTAAGAGTATATCTCAACAACTATTATCAGAAAGAAAGAAAAAGGTGAGAATATGACTAAAACATATTGGAAAGAGCGTTCAATAATAGGCAAAAATGTGCTACCTCCACATGCAGCTTCAATACCTTATGATACAATTGAGAAAAGCTTAACTCGTTCTAGAGGTAATTCAAAATACTTTAATTTATTAAACGGGGAATGGAAATTTCAGTTCTATAAGCATCCAGCATATGTGCCAGATAACTATTATGAAGTTGACTATAGCGATGAGGAATGGGACAATTTGCCAGTACCATCATGCTGGCAAATGCACAACTACGGACAAAGGGTTTACACTAACGTAAATTACCCAATTCCTGTAGATCCGCCAAACGTACCAGAGCAAAATCCTACGGGCTGCTATCGTGTTCACTTTAACATATCCGAGGAATGGAAAAGCAGAAGAGTAGTGCTTCATTTTGGTGGGGTTTCATCTTCCTTCACTGTATATGTTAATGGTAAAGAGGTCGGATATAGCGAAGGAAGTCATATGCCTTCTGAGTTCGATATTACAGATAAGATAGTGAAGGGCGATAATCTTATAGCTGTTGAGGTTTATAAATGGTCCAGCTCATCTTATTTGGAGGATCAGGATTTCTGGAGGCTTAGTGGAATTTTCAGAGAGGTTTACCTCTATTCGACGGTTGCATCATATATACAGGATTATTCTATAAATGCATCGCTTGTAAATGATTACAAGGATGGACAGTTAGAAATTAGTACAAATACAGTAAATGCTGAAGGTATCGTTGATTGCTATATATATGATATAAATAACACTATGGTCTATCAGGAAGCCTGCCAGATAAATAATGGTATGGCGAAAATGTCTAAGCTGTTTGATAAGCCATTAGCATGGACAGCTGAAACTCCTAACCTATATCACGTTGTCCTTGTATTAAAGGACAGTAATGGGACTATTATGGATATAAGAAGCGATCGTTTTGGCTTCAGAACTGTAGAAATAAAGGATTCACAGCTTTTTATTAATGGTGTTTCAATTAAGCTTAAGGGCGTTAACAGACATGATACACACCCTGATAGAGGATATGCTGTTACTAGGGAGGATATGCTAACTGACATCAGATTAATGAAGGAGCATAATATTAATTGTGCTCGTTCATCGCATTATCCGAATGACCCTTACTGGTACGAGCTTTGTGATACCTATGGTATGTATGTTATGGACGAGGCTGACCTCGAAATGCATGGATTTATTCTTAATGCGAGATTGCAAAATAACGGAATAGGTCAGAGTGTCGCACTTAATGATGACCCTGATTGGGAAGAGAATTTTGTTGATAGGGCTAGAAGAATGGTAGTTAGAGATAAAAACCACGCTTCTATTATCATCTGGTCTTTGGGTAATGAGTCAGGTTTTGGTTGTAATCATCTTGCTATGAGCAGATGGATTAAGAGTAATGATACAAGACCTATACATTATGAAAGTGCTGGAGAAAACAAAGGTGTAGATATGATTAGCACTATGTACGTCAGTGTTGAAACGGTTGCTGAGGAAGGCAAGCGTACTGATGAGACACGTCCATATTTCATTTGTGAATTTTTACATTCTATGGGCAATAGTATGGGACATCAGAATGAGTATTGGGATTTAATATATTCACATAAACGCCTTATTGGTGGTTGTGTGTGGGAATGGGCTGACCACGGTATTCGTCAGTTTACAGAAGATGGAGAGGAATACTTTGCTTTTGGCGGAGATTTTGGCGACTATCCTAACGATCAGAAGTTCTGCATTGATGGAATGGTTTACCCTGACAGAAAGCCTCATACGGGTTTGATTGAGTATAAGCAAGTTATAGCTCCCGTTAAGGTCTATAATGAGGATTCTAAAGGCAAAGTATGTGTAGAAAACCGTTATGATTTTATTACTTTGGAGCATTTAACTTTGGAGTGGGAAGTCATTGAGAATGGTATTGTTGTGCAAGAGGGTACTATGCCTGCCCCTTCTATAGCTCCTCACCAGAAGGATATTGTTGTAATTCCTGTTGATATGGCAGCACTTAATTGTGATAAGCACGAGTATTTCTTGAATATCAGCTTTGTAACAAAGAAGAAGAGTGCTTTATTAAACAAACGTCTCAGTGTTTCAAAGTCTCAGGTAGAGCTTAAGGCTTCCGCTAAGGAAATAGCAAATAACACAAGTACTGCTTGCTGTGGAACAGAGTGTTGTGCTGGTAGTCCATTGTCTATTGATGAAAAAGCTACTGAGCTTATAATTTCAGGCTGTTGCTTCAAAATTGTATTTGATAAGGTGTATGGAAAGCTTGATAGCTACATTGCCAATGGCGTCGAGCTTATTCACGATGGTTTTGTAGAGAATTTCTGGAGAGCACCTACTGATAATGATGAGAAGGGCTGGGCTGATAGAAAAGACTCTCCAGCAGGCTGGTGGAAGATGGCAGGACTTAATAGTCTGTGGCGTAATGTTAAGGGCGTAGAGGTTTCTAAGAATGCAAGTAATGTAGTGATTACTGTTAATGCAAATCATGCTATGCCATCTAAGTATATTACTTTTAATACTAAGATTGTCTATACTATCTGCAATAATGGCTGGATTAAGACAAAGGTTGAGTTTGAGCCACTTATTGATATTGAGCTTCTCCCAAGGATGGGCTTAACATTACAGATGCCAGAAGGCTTCGAAAGCTTTGTCTGGTATGGCAGAGGACCTCATGAATCGTATGTAGATAAGAAGAATAGTGCACTTGTTGGTATTTATAGGGGTACGGTTGATGAGCAATTTGAGAATTACACCTATCCTCAAGAGAATGGTAATAAGACTGATACACGCTGGGCTTCTATTACTAATAGTCAAGGTCAAGGCTTTATGATATGTGGTGCACATACCTTTGATATTAGTGTACATCATTATACCTCTAAAGACCTTGGGGATGCTGTGCATACCTATGACCTTAAAAAGCGTAAGGAAACTATTATTAATATTGATGCAGCTCAATCTGGTATCGGTAACGGTAGCTGTGGAGCTCCAAACCAATTAGAGCAGTATAGACTTAAACCAGAGAAATGCTCATTAGAGTTTATGCTAATCCCATTTGATAGAACAACTACTGATGAGAATACTTTAAGAAATGGTATTATCAACATTTCCGCCGTTGGATAAGAACCTTACGTTGTGGACGCTACCTAAAATAGCGTCCGCATCTTAAGTTTAAGGCACATCGTTATAGAAATGCAAAATTATATTATACTCTCCATAATCTCCACATACATTTTTCCACCCGTCATTTGATATTTTTCATAAATTTCTTGAATAGTATATTCATTATCTGCAGCGTAATCAAATAATTGTTTGTATTTTATGATAATGTGTTCGATTATCTGTAAGATATCTCCAAACTCTTGTTCTAGGCTGAATAGACACAATTACACCTTCCCAATTTACCTTTGATGGACTATTCCCAAAAATGTCATTTGCCATGGTTATTCCTCCATTACCTAAAAATGAGCTTCTTTTTCATTTCATCTTTCAAAGCTGGTCTTCTGTTATTTTCGGTAATAATATTGCTGTAATACTGGTCAAATTTATCTTTTTCATTCATGTGGGTATAAATATCCTTTATTATTGAACAATAATATGTTGCTCTTGCATATCTGCTTCGTTGTGCTGCTTTTATATGGAATTGTACCATCTCTTTTAGAATATCAATAGAGCTGTTTAGCAATTTGTACTCATTTTCAAAATCCTTTGGATTTTCAACCATATCTACAATTCCATCTATCCTATTATCTTTTACTAGATTTCACAAACTCTAAAATATTCTCAATAAAACTATTTAAATCACCAGTTTTAACTGCTAGATTTCTTGCCCTCAAAAACAATTCATGGCTGTTGTTGTTCCTAAACATCTTAACTGCTACATCATACGCCTCATCAAATTTATTTAAATTTTCAAAGCAATCTACCAATTTTTTATTTAAAGCTGAAATCATTTTTTCATCTTGAACTTCCTTAATTGCTGCTTCAATAACTTTAACAGCTTCATCCCACATTTTTATGTTAATATATCCTTGGGATACATCATTTAAGAAATTGGGATTGTAACAAACTAGACTTTTAGAAACCATTATTTCGTCAAATTCAAGGTTTTGCTTTAAATAAAAGTTTTTTAATAATTCATATAATTGATGCTGTATTATCCAACAATCCACATTTTCTTCAATATTCTTTCTGATCGATTCTTCAATATAAGTAATATCATTAGAATTATCCAAGATGATATCAGTACATCGCTCTCCAAAACTCATCCATACATCAACTGATTTATTAGCAAGTTGTTTTTTATCTGATAACTGATTTCTCATAGAAAGGTAATATTCTTTAAACACTTCATCCCAATCAATCTCTATATAGTCCATTGGGTTTTCAGTTCCTAAAATATCTTCATCAAACTCCGCCTCGTGAATACAGCCCAGCAACCCATCGAAAGCGTTATATGAAATATCATAATCAGTCAATTTTTTCATTAATTCTGTTATGATAGCAACTAATTCTTCTTTTGAACGTATCATCAAATTATATTTATCCAGGGTCATTTTTCCATCCTCCTCAATAATCTAAGTAAAGATTATTTTTCCAAAATAACCTATCCAAATGCAATGTAAATATACTCACCATTCACATAACAACGATTTCTGGACAATTGATTTCCTTGTTCAATTATCCCAAGACCTTGTAAAGCATTCACTGCCTTTGTCGTCGTATTATAAGACAACCCGATCCCTTCTGATGCCATCTTTATATCAAATATTAGATTTGCATCATCATTCGCCCATTTTTCCCTCTAATTCAATTTAGTCCTGCACAAACTACCCCATCAGCCGGTGTCAAGTAAAAACTAAAAAAACAACCACATTTAGTGCAGTTGTTTGTTACACATTTCATAATTTTTCTAAATAATAATTATTTATTAGTTCTTTGAGCCCACCTGCTACAAAACTACGATTATCATATTCATGATCCCATATAAATATTTCATTATCCTTTATACCTTGCTTTGTTATTGGATATCCATAATAATCACCACATCCATTTCGAGCTATAAACAAAAAACAATCCAAAGGCATAAACTCAACTAATTCTCTCAACATTTCATTTATCTCAATAATTTGATCTGCTGATAGTAACAACCAACCATCACCATCAAACTCTAGCAACATATTCTTAAGATCTGATGGCAAATTAAGTGATAAAACATTCTCTATATTCCTAATCTTTTCATCAGTAGAAGGATTGTTTAGTCTTATATTGCTATTTGTTTCAATAAATTCTTTCATCATTTCTTTCCACATATTTCCACCTCTTTCTAATGATAGTCAACACAATGTGTAATTTCTATTGCTTTCTTTCCTAGTAAACTTCTTTCAAATTGATTTGAGTAAGGTAAATAATCATTTGGTTTTTCAAAAGCTAATTCTAATATCACTTTATAATTACCATTTGATATTTTTTCACCTTGTCCAGATATTTGAAATAACTCTTTATAATTATAAAACCCATAAAAAGGTTTAGATACACTAAAGTATAATTGTTCATAAATCAAATCAGCTATAATTTCTCACCCCCTACAAATCATACTTAATCCCATTATTCCTAAGCCACTCTTTGCGACTTTCATAATCAGTTAAAATCCGTTTCAGCAAACTCCAAAACTCCGTCGAATGATTCATATACACCATATGACACATCTCATGAACCACAATGTAATCTAGCACAGGTGAAGGTGCCATGATACACTTCCAGTTAAAAAGTAACTGATGGTCTTTTGTACAGCTACCCCAACGCTTCTGTTGGTCTTTAATGACAATCCGCTTTGGGTTTTGGTCGAAATAGCTTTGATAGTAAGCCACTCTTTCAGCAATCTTTTCTTTTGCCTTATCCTTGTACCAATTTTCCAGTGCCAGCTGGATCCGACCGAAATCTTTGTTTTCAACTGACACAACGAACTTACCCCTTATCAGTTTTGCTTCAGGAGTTTTAACAGATTTATCCACCACTATTTGTAGGCTGTAGTTTCTGCCCATGTAGATGAAGGACTCACCGTTTACAAATTCTTTATTATACTTTCTATACTCCATTTCACGAATTTCAAATAGCTTTTGAACTATCCATTTAGACTTACCCTTGACGGTTTCAAGAATTTCTTCTTCTGTTTTACCTTCTGGTGCAATCACTCTAATAATACTGGGTGCTTCCACCTCAATAGAAAGCGTCTTTCGCTTTCTAAAAATGACTTCAAATTCTATCTTCTGTGTTCCGTAATCATATGCCAACCTCATAATACCTTACTCCAGTCATTAGTGTGATAATGGACTTTGGCAAGTTCAATGATTTTAGCGGTTAACTGCGTAATCTTATCATAGTCGCCAATGTCATCATAATACTCTGAGAGAAGAAGTGAATGGATTTCCTGTTCCATTTCATTGATACGAGTTGGGTTTTGTGTAAAGCCAATAACCCAATTGTTCTTAATAGTCTCAATCACAGAATGAGTCATTCTCTTGAAGATTGTATTTTCATCATCACCAGCGTAGTATCCAACTTCAGCAACCTTGTTATTAACTGACATAACTTCTGACTTAATCATTTCGAATACAGCAAGTTGTCTCTTTTCAGTAAATCCTAGTTTAGAAGCATGCTCTTCTTCGCCATGACTCATTTCTCGTTCCACGAACTCTTCTAGCTGTCTTCTTCTTTCTTCCCAGTTCATATTAGTCTCTTCTAAGATTTTGAGTAACCTTTCTAGAAGTGATTGATAATGCACTGGATTTTCTTTCATCTTGACACTGATTGCATGTTTAATAGCATGTTCCATCGTAGAAGCAATTGCTTCATCAGAACCATGATTCACCTTATCTTTAAAGTCCTTGTCAAATAGAGTAATTGGATCTATCCACTGATAAACGCCATTTGATTTAAGATGTTCTGAAATGAGTTCCTTAGCTTTTTCACCACAATCAGATATATCGATTGTATCTTCAGGTTCAAATCTAGCTTTAGAACCAGCACGGATATAAGAAAGCCACTTAAGGTCATTAAGGTCTTCTTGCCTTACATGAGTTGGCATTAAAGCGTTGACTGCTACTGCAAAACGTTTATAAGCCATTTCATACTCAGCACGTTTATTTTCAGGCTTCAGAACATTCATTAAAGCATCTAAATCCTTTTTATCAACACCAGCAAAAATTCTCATGACAGCTTCTTTATAGTCCAACATCTTCTTAAATAGTGAGTCGATATTTTCCATCGGTTCACCAACATCAACTGTATCAAAGATTTCTAGTGCTTCTTCCAAGTGTCGTGTAATACCAAAATAATCAACAACTCTGCCATAAGCTTTAGTCCTTGATTTTTCTATTTCTTTACCATCTTCAATGACCTTGAAGGTCTTATCATAAGTCCTATTTACCCTTGCAATTGCTTGTAGCAAGGTATGTTCTTTAAGAGGTCTATCAAGGTACATTACGTCTTCAATCTTCGCATCAAAGCCAGTTAAAAGCATATCCTTAACGATGATTATACATAGTCTGTCTTTTTCAATCTCTCTTTTAAATCTACTTAAAATAGTGTCCTGTTCAGATTTAGAAGTCCTATGTTCTTTGATATATGGTTCGTCATTGTTATCTGCTGAGTATATGACTTTAATCTCAATAGGATTATCAGGGAATACTTCAACCATGTGTTCGTTAAGTGCATTGAAATACTTAACGCAAGCGTGTCTTGAAACACAAACCACTTGTGCCTTAAATCCTAATTTATAACTGTTATCTCTATAATGAATAAGAAGGTCTTTAGCGATATCTAAAACTCTATCATCTGCTTCAGCAAGTGAAATCTTGTTGAAGTATTTCATCTTAATAGCTTCTTTTTCATCATCAGATTTATGTTTAAAATACTCGTTAAAATCATCATCCAACTGGTCTTGGATGATATGAAGGTCTTGCCTTCTTCCTTCATAGACGATTGCTACTGTATTGCCATCTTGTACCGCTTGAGAGATTGTATAACTATCTATAAGCTGTCCAAATGTTCTATAGGTAGATTTGTCATCCTTTTCTATTGGCGTACCTGTAAAGCCAATGAAAGTGGCATTAGGAAGTGCTTTTCTCATATTCATAGAAAGATTAGAATACTGGCTTCTATGTGCTTCATCCGTAAAGACAATGACATTCTGCTTAGTTGTAAGAACTTCAATCTCTTTATCAAAGAACAGCTTCGTCCTTGTCTCTGAGTCTTCAAGAATCACATTCTCATCCGCTTCACATTGAAACTTTTGAATTGTAGTACATATGATTTTAGCCTGTGCCATTGCAAGAAGAGTTTTCATCTCCTGAACGGTTTCAGCACGGGTAAGAAGCTTATCAAGATTATTATCAGCCAAAGTATAATCACTTGGAAATACTCTTGAGAATGTAGCATAGATTTGCTTATCAAGGTCAATTCTATCGGTAATGACAACAAGCATTGTCTCTCTTAGTTCAGGAGTTCTTCTAATCATTCTTGCTAGCATAACCATCGTCAAAGATTTTCCGCTACCTTGGGTATGCCAGATAACCCCGCCTTTTTCGATAGGGTTCTTACCTTCTTTGATTCTTTTAATAGCTTTCATACACGCCCTAAACTGCTGGTATCTAGCTAGTTTTTTAATTCTTGCATCGCCTTCAGTCTCAAACATAATGAAAAACTGCATGATTTTAAGAAGATTATTTTTCTCTAGGAGTCCTATTAGAAATAGGTTTTGACCATTGTTATCTAGGTCTACTATGTCTTCCTTTTTAAAAGGATAAGGGTCTTTCCATTCTAAGTAATAATCATAACTTGAACTGATTGTTCCAGCATAAGCATGATACTTATTGATAATGCCTGTTATAAAGTTAGTATGGAACAGTCTTTCAGCACCTTCTGGAATAGCACCATCCCGAACGTCCATATAACGCCTTAATTGATTATAAGCATCCTTCTTACCAGCTTTAACAAATTCTCCACCTTCTTTAAAAGGTGATTTTGCTTCAATTACGACTACTGGCAAACCGTTTACGAACACAACAATATCAGGAAAGATTTCTTTATTGAGTCCTTGAACTTGATATTGATTGGCAACGAGAAAATCATTATTTTTCATGTTATCAAAGTCGATAAACTTGACCGTTTGAGGTTTCTTTTGACCGTTAATAACCTGAGTCACTGTAAAATCTAAATCCACTATAGCTTTATAAATCTTCTCATTGATTTCAAGGAGTGATGTTCCAAGAACCTCACTATTTACAAGGAACTTTACAGC
>QKEK01000050.1 GCA_003251775.1 Clostridia bacterium
AAGGGGATTGCAAATGAAGACAGTGATATTGATATTGCTGTTATATGCGATTCTATAGAAGACGATTTTTTGGAAAAATCTTTTCAGTTGTTTAAACTAAGAAGAGGAATCGATTCCAGAATAGAGCCTGTCTTATTAGAAAAAGCAAATGACAAGAGTGGGTTTTGTGAAGAAATCTTAAGAACTGGGAAAGTAATATATTCTGCTTAGAATTTCATATGAATGATTTCTATTAAAACCCAAACACCGCTGTAAATCGTGTGTACGTTAATAGCGTACCGAGGGTTCGAATCCCTCCTTCTCCGCCACAATTTATCCAAAAACCCTTGAATAACAAGGGTTTTTTGCATTTTATAATAATGTAACATTTATTAGGGCAGAAGTAGCGAGTGCTTTATATCTACACATCCTTCCAGCCACATATCTCAGCTCTTTTTATAGCACCAAAAACATTTGATTTGAGAAATGAATTTTCTTTACTCAGTTTTATTATTAACTCCTTTATATACTGCCTCTTAGTAAAACCGTCCATCTTACATATCTTTTTCATTGGCTCAATTTGATACTTTTTTATAAAGGATTTTATTTGTTTTTCTTCAACATAAATAAATGGACGAATAAGCGTAACATCCTTTCTATCAAGATAAGTCACAGGAGAAAACATATTAATGCGTCCCTCATAAAATAGGCTCATTAAAAAAGTTTCAACTGCATCGTCCATATGATGACCAAAGGCTATCTTATTGCAATTAAGTGCCTTAGCTACGTTATGAATCGCACCTCTCTTCATGTTAGAGCATAGGGAGCAAGGTGACTTTTCCTTGCGTTCGTCAAAAACTATGCGTCCTATAAGGGTATGCTCTACATGTAGAGCAATATCTTCCTTTTCACATAGTGACTGAATTGGAGTAATATCAAAGCCATCAAAGCCTAAGTCAATTACAACAGCTATTATATCAAAATTTACCGAAAAAAATTTTTTTAATCTATTTAAAGCCAGTAGCATAGTAAGACTATCCTTACCACCAGAAACTCCTACAACAATACGGTCACCTTCAGTTATCATAGAATAATCCTCTATAGCTTTTCTCATTCTGCTAAGTATTCTCTTCATTATACTACTCAGTATCCTTTCTCAGTAAAACAATATGATAAGAATTATTATACCAAAAGACAAGGAATTTAGATATCATAAAAATTATTAAATAATTTTGTTATAGATTATGTAAAAAATATGTGCTAGAATATATTTTGACACCTCCTGGTAACAAAAAACAGCCAATTTAGTAATAATTAGATACAATATTACTGTTTTTATCTTACTGGGAGCTATGATAGTACAAATAAATATAATTATTAATAAAACGGAGGAAGAAAATGAAAAGGCATTTGATTTTAGCTACAATAATATCTTTAGCATTAGTTTTTTGCATTACAGGTTGTGTCAAAAATGATGCTAGCAAAGATTCACAAAACAAAGAAACAACTAATCAGTTTACTCCAATTACTGTTGAGGATAAGGATGGTAACGAAATATCTATTGAAAATGAACCAAAAAGAGTTATTTCATTAGGGCCGAACATGACAGAAATAGTATATGCAATTGGCAAGGGAGACATCCTAGTAGGAAGGACAAGCTATTGTAATTACCCAGAGGAAGCTCTAAATGTAGCCGAGGTTGGTACCTTGACAGATATTAATTTTGAAACAGTTGCCTCTCTTGAACCTGACCTTGTATTGGCATCAACTCATTTCACAGAGGAAAATGCTTCTAAGTTTAAGGAGTTAGGAATAAAGGTGCTTACACTATACGCAGAAGAGAGCTTTGAAGGTGTATATGATATGATATATGAAGTTGGTTTAGCCTTGAACGCAAATGAAAAAGCCGAAGAGGTAGTAAAGCAAATGCAGGATAAGGTCAGTAAGGTTAATAATGCATTAGAAGGCAAGGAAAAGCCTACAGTATATTATGTAGTAGGGTACGGCGAGTATGGAGATTATACTGCTACCGGAGAGACCTTTATTTCTAAGTTAATTGAATCAGCTGGCGGAGATAATATTGCAAAGGACGCAGAAGGATGGAAGTACAATATTGAATCAGTAGTAGACAAAAACCCACAGCTAGTAATCTGTCCTTCATCAAATAATGCCAAAGCGGCGTTGGAAATAGCGGAAGGCTATAAGGATTTAGACGCGGTTAAAAATGCAAGATTATTTGAAATTAATGAGGACTTAATTAACAGACAGGGACCAAGACTAGCTGATGGCTTAGTAGAAATGGCAAAAATAATACATCCTGAAATAGAAATAGGAGACTAACATGAGGTTCTTATTATAATCAATGTGAAGGAGAGTTCATGTCATATTTAAGAAAAAAATACACGTATAATTTAATACTCATTATATGTTTATTTGTTTTAGTGTGTCTGGTAGGTATATCAGGCACACTTGGTTCTGCTGATATTTCATTTGCAGATACCTTCAGAATAATTTTTTCTAAAATACCATTATTAAAGGATTTAGTTAATACAGAAGATATTAAGGCGTCAAGTATTCTAATTATTACAAAAATAAGATTGCCCAGAATAGTTTTAAGTATTCTGATAGGAATGTGTCTATCAGTCGTTGGAACAACCCTACAGGGGCTTTTTAGAAATCCAATGGCCGATACAGGGGTACTTGGAATATCCTATGGAGCAGGCTTAGGGGCAGCTATAGCGATAGTGTTAGGAATGACAGAATATATTTGGGGTATTGGGCTATCAGCAGTATTTGCATTTGTTGGGGCACTAACAACCATAGTTATAGTTTATAATATAGCTAAGACAAATGGCAGAGTGCCAGTAATAACACTATTGTTAGCAGGTATAGCTATAAGCTTTATTGCATCATCTATGACTCAGCTAATTATGGTATTAAACAGGGATAAGGTAGAAATGATTGTAATGTGGACAATGGGCAGCCTCTCTGCGGCAAGCTGGAAGAAGGTAATTGCTATTGGCCCAATAATATTTTTGAGTACTATTTCAATTATTTTCTTCGCTCGTGAGCTGAATATGATTTCTATAGGTGAGGATACAGCAAGTAGCCTTGGTATAAATGTTGAAAAAACTAAAAAGCTATTGTTAATTATATGCTCAATAGCAACTGCTGCTTGTGTTTCTGTTAGTGGAGTGATTGGCTTTGTTGGGATAGCAGTACCTCACATAATAAGACTGATGGTTGGTGCTGACCACAGGGTGTTGTTACCCTACTCAGCTGTGGGTGGAGCTCTGTTTATGCTGGTATGTGATACGATGGCGAGAACATTAGCTTCTCCTGCTGATATTCCTGTTGGTATAATAACCTCATTATTTGGTGCACCATTCTTTGTTTATTTATTAGTAAAGAAGAAGCTGAAGGCTACATCAAATGGATAGGTGGGTATAATGAAAGACGATAAAATTATTTGCGTAGAAAAATTGAGCTTTAGTTATAGTACTCGTGCTACCTTAAAAGATATAACGACTCAATTTATTAAGGGAAAGGTATATGGGATACTAGGCCCAAATGGTTCGGGAAAATCAACACTGCTTAAAAACATAGCAAGGCTTTTATCATCAGAAAAAGAGACAATCTACATATCTGATAAAGCATTGAATGACTATAAAAGAAAAGAATTATCACAAAAAATAGCTGTAATGCCTCAAAACACATCAATAGACTTCGATTTTTGTGTAGAGGATATTGTTATGATGGGAAGAAGTCCTTATTTAGGGCGGTTTGATGTAGAAACAGAGAGTGATATGGAAATAGTCAATACCGCTATGAATTTTACTGGTGTATATGCCTTTAAGGATAGGAGCATTAAAGAAATCAGTGGAGGCGAGATGCAAAGAGTAGTTCTTGCAAGAGCAATAGCTCAGCAAACAGAAATTCTACTACTTGATGAGCCAGTATCACAGCTTGATATTCACCACCAATTATCAATAATGGATGCAGTCACAAAACTAGCAGAAAATAAGGGTATTACAGTTGTGGCTGTTCTTCATGATCTAAATCTTGCTGCTCAATACTGTAATGAGATTATATTGCTTAACGATGGAGAAATTTACAAAACAGGAACGCCAGAAGAGGTATTAACATATCAGAATATAGAGACAGTTTATAAAATTGTATGTCTTGTACAAAAAAATCCTGTATCAGGAAAACCACATGTTTTTCCTGTCAAATCATTATAATATATTTCACAATCGTAACGTAAAAAGCTTAAAATAAATTTACTCAGCTTCTTTACAAATCCCTATTATAGGGTTAATATAGTATATATCTTAAATAAGTTGATACTTTATTGGTATAAAGCGGAAAGAGCGGAACTGAATGAATATAAATAGATACTTATTAGACTTTGATTTAAGCCATATAGAAAAGGAATACCATGACGCAATTATAATAGGAAGCGGTATTGCTGGTGTTTATACAGCACTTCAAGCATCACCTGATGTAGAAATAGCTATTCTTACAAAGGAAAGTATAGATATAAGCAGTTCTGTGCTTGCACAGGGAGGGATTGCTGTTTCATTGGACAAAGAGGATTCTCCCTCATTGCATTTCAAGGATACAATATATGCAGGTGCAGGCTTGTGTGATGAAAAGAGTGTATGGGCACTTGTTAATGAAGCACAGGAGAACATTGAGCAGTTGTGCTATTACGGCGTGAATTTTGACAGGAAAAGTAATAAAGAATTGTCACTTACCAGAGAGGGAGCGCATAGCAAAAACAGGATTATACACACAAAGGACTCTACTGGAAAAGAGGTTTGTGATACTCTTATAAGACAGGTGCGGACAAGGACTAATGTTAAGATTAAGGAAAGAACCTTTGTAATAGATTTATTAACTGATAGCACTAAATGCTTTGGAGTACTTGCGGTAAGTGAGGATTCTGGCATTATTAAAGCATATATAGCAAAATCTATAGTATGTGCAACAGGCGGGTATGGACAGCTTTATTCAAACACTACTAACCCAGTAGTAACTACAGGCGATGGATTAGCAGTAGCATATCGTGCTGGTGCAGAGCTAACTGATATGGAATTTGTCCAATTTCATCCTACGGTTTTGTACCACCCCGAAAACAAAAATTTTCTTATATCAGAGGCTGTAAGAGGAGAGGGTGCTTTGCTGGTTAATGAGGAAGGAAAGAGATTTATGCCTGAGTACCACGAATTAGCAGAGCTTGCCCCACGAGATATTGTTTCACGTGCCATATTTGAAGAAATGCAAAAAACTGATTCAAAGCATGTATACTTAGATATAACTCATAGAAGCAAGGAGTATTTAGAAAATAGATTCCCTAACATTTATAGTACCTGTCTAAGGTATGGTATAGACATTTCAAAAGATAGAATACCAGTAGCACCAGCAGAGCACTATTGTATGGGTGGAATTAAGACAGATGATTTGGGAAGAACAAATATTAAAGGCCTCTTTGCCTGTGGGGAAGCGGCGTGCAATGGAATACATGGAGCAAACAGACTGGCTAGCAATTCATTGCTGGAGGGACTTGTTTTTGGTGAGAGAATAGCAAAGCAAATAAGTAAAGAATGTAATATAAAAGAGTCAGAACACTTACAAAGCCTTAAAAATTATGAAAACAATGAACAATTTGTTATAAAGAGTCCTTCAAACAAAGCAAAACAAACTGAAGGTGATAAAGAAGGCGGAATAATTATAAATAAAGAAAAAGCTAATACGTTAAGAGCTACCTTACAAAGATTAATGACTAGTAAGGTGGGGATTGTTAGAACCAAAAAGAGGCTTTTAGATGCTCAGGATAAGATTAAGGAGATATACAGAGAGGTTATAAAACAAGGGAATGATGCCCAGGAAGTTATGGAGCTTATCAATATGCTACAGCTTGCAAGGCTGGTTGTTGAAAGTGCGCTTGAAAGAACAGAAAGCAGAGGAGCACATTACAGGTCTGATTACCCAAAGACTGATGATATTATGTGGAAAAAGAATATTTTGAAGGTATTAAAGTAATTAACAGATAGGATGTAGTATTGATCAAAAGAAGACAGTGAAATATTCCTTATAGTATGATATGTAGTATAAGGTGTACTTAGAGGAAAGGGGATAGCTATAAGATGATAGACGCTCTATATATTGATGAAATGATTAGAAATGCTCTTAAGGAGGATATGCCCTTAGGGGATATAACTACAGATAATACAATTCCAGAGAATACGCAAACTAAAGCCTCATTAATCGCTAAGGAATCTGGTATAATAGCTGGACTTGATGTAAGCAGGCGAGTTTTTGAAATATTAGACAGTAGTATTGCCTTTGATGCAAAGATTAAGGATGGTCAATATGTAGAGAAGGGACAGCTTATTGCAGAGATATCTGGAAATGCAAGGGCAATGCTAAAAGGCGAGAGAACCGCCTTAAATTTCTTGCAAAGAATGTCTGGGATTGCTACCAAAACAAATGCTTTTGTAGAAAAAATAAGGGGACTTCATGCTACTGTTGTTGATACCAGAAAGACAACACCAGGGCTTAGGTATATAGAAAAATATGCCGTTAAGGTAGGAGGTGGCAGTAATCATAGGTTCTGTCTCTCTGATGGTGTTATGATAAAGGATAATCATATAAAGGCTGCTGGTGGCATAAAGCAGGCAATTGAAATGGCAAGAAAGGGTATTCCTCATACAATAAAGATAGAGGTTGAGACAGAAACAATAGAGCAGGTAAAAGAGGCTGTTGATAGCAAGGCAGATATAATAATGCTGGATAATATGGATAATGAAACTATGAAAAAGGCAGTAGAATACATAGATGGAAGGGCACTGACAGAGGCATCTGGAAATGTGAGCATGGATACGATTTATGAAATTGCATTAACTGGAGTAGATATTATTTCTATAGGTAGCCTGACACATTCAGTCAAGGCATTTGATATTTCTATGAAAATTTTATAGCATAAATTACACTAAAAGCCTATTTATGCTATAAAACAAAAAGATTGGGTATAATCTTGCAAGCCCTAGAACTGATGTTAAGTTGTAAAGACAACCTGTGGACAAAATGTAAAACTATCCACAGAAAATGCTATTTTTCAACAGGTAAAAAAATCCAATAATAAAAACCCGCTTAATAAGCGGGTTTTATCGCTATTATTATATATGAAGTTATCCACAGTTATCCACAACAACTATGTTAAAACTCATCTCTTTATAGGCTCTGGCAATTTTGTATAAACCAACTCTAATATTCTATCAAAAACCTTTGAATTATTCAAGATTTTTTTGTGATTTAAATCCAATTTTATTTCTCCGGAAACAATCATGTTTATATCTAAATTGCTCTTACCTACATTATACACCTCTGTTTCGATATTCCATTCCTCTAATGAGGTACTCTCAAGAGTTACAAGCTCATCATGTTCAGCGATAATATTTGCTGTCTCAATGGTGTTGTTAAGCCCTTTATTAATCATTTCAGGTAGTAATTTGGTATATATTTCACTAGAGGGCTGCAAATCAAAAATTCCCTTATCCTGATAGTAATTAGCACCAAGAGAAGCCCAGGGAGAGCCTCTATGAGGTACAGATAAAAAAATAAGCTTACGAACATCCCTATGCTTGAGGTAGGCATCACTAGTGGTATAAAAGCGTGCTACAACACCTCCCATACTATGAGCAATTATATCAAATTTATTAATTAATATGCCATTGCTTAAATAATCATTCCGTAGCTTTTCAAGATACTCTGCTAAGCCTTTTGCAGCTACTTCTATACCTAACGTAGAATCATATTCATAAATATATGTATCTATGCCATTCATAACAAGAAAATTTTTTATATTATATAAGTAGGATAAATTTTCAAGATAGCCATGTACTAAAATAATAGGTGGTTTTATCAGCTTAAAGGATACAGTTGCATAGATATCTGAATAGGGTATAGTAGCTGTTATTGTGACACGATTAGGCTCCTCTAATTGTTCCTGTGAATAGATATGCGTATGCTTTGCTAGCGTATCAGGAATATATGTGATGTATGTTTCATGGATGTTGCTACTATAAATTTCCTCTGGATATATCTTTCCATAGCCCTCAGACACATTAAATCTTACCTTTACATAGTTTATAGGAAATCCATCCTTAGACAGTACACTAAGCTTTAATAGAACCTTGTTTTCGTTCTCAGCTGAAATAGTTTTAATCATCGGATTATAGAATTCCATATTAATTTGGTATGGGCGTAAAGCAACGCTAGTATTTACTAATAAATAGCTCACACTAAAAGTATAGCTGACAATATAAATAAAAAGCAACAACAAAGAAAGTGCATAAACTTTTTTTATTCGCATAAATTACCCCTTTATATTGATATAGATAGAAGCACTTATATAAGCTTTTTGCATTATTGTATATGTTAACAAAAATATACTCAATAAGCATTAATTACAATAACGCAATTTATCTCAATGTAATGTACATATAAGTATATACTGCCTCATTTTTAAACAAATATAGCAGGTTATTATATAATTTATAGAAAAGATTATAGAAAAGCTGAATAAAAAACAAACAAAAACGAAGAATAAATATAAAAGATTAAAAGGCATATGAGGAGGAAAAGATATGAAGATTAAGGATATAATGACGACGAATGTAACCACTGTATCTCCAAACTCATCAGTTCTGGAAGCAGCACAAATGATGCAGAATTATAATATAGGGTCTATACCTGTATGCGATAATGACAGGCTAGTAGGAATTATTACAGATAGAGATATTGTAGTAAGGAGCGTATCAAGAAATATTAGTCCTAACTCTACGTCCGTTAAGGATATTATGACGTCTGAAGTAAACTATGCAACGCCAGATATGGATGTTACAGATGTCACTGACATGATGGCAAGTAATCAGGTAAGAAGAATTCCAGTTGTAGAGCAAAATCAGCTAATAGGTATTGTTTCACTGAAGGATGTTGCAGTTAACAGAAAAACAAATATGGAGGCATCAGACGCACTTACAGAGATATCAAAATGACAAATTAAACAGCAATTATGAAGGCTGCGATTTAATTTGCAAGCCTTCTTTTTGTCTTTTCTATTTTTATCTGTTCTATTATGAAGTCTACGGTATTCTTTGCTGCATTTTCGTTAATATAAGCTCTTTGTGATTCCTTTATTTTATTCAGACGTTCAGCGTCATTATATAGTAAATCGTTCACAGTATCCTTTAATAGTCTGGAGTGATTACAGATTACACCCAAATTATATTTAATCATATAGTAGGGATTTCCTTCCTCCTGCCCAGGTAAAGCACCTGTAATAATAAGAGGGACATTACAGCAAACAGCTTCTAGCATAGCATTAGGACTACCACGAGTTATTGCTATATCCGAATCTAGGATTAGCTCCTGCATATTTTTCACAAAGCCATATATTTTCACCTTATTACCATAGTTAATAAAAGTGTTGTTTAACCGCTTTTTGAGTAAATTATTACGACCAGCTATTATTTTTACTTCACAATTGAAATTCTCAAGCAAAATCTTTGCATATGTTCCCATATTTCCAACACCCTCACCACCACTCATTAAAAGAAATCTTAGTGGTTTATTAATTGTGTTATCATATGGTTTTATATCACCTTGTATATGCTCAGCAAAACCTTGACGAATTGGGAAGCCTGTAACGATAAGCTTATTTTCAGAAAGCCCATATTCCATACATTTACACCTTGATTCAATTGTAGGACATAAAACAAAAGAGGCTCTCTCATCCATCCACAGTGTAGATATACTGACTAAATCCGCTATTAATGTAACAAATGGAGTAGTTATATTATACCTTTCTAAAATATTTAAGACTGAGCCATTAAAATTTGGATGTAAAGAAAGTATTAAATCTGGCTTATACATATTAATTACCTTTAGAAAATTATGGGTTATTTTAGAAGCCAGAAGCTCATTAACAAGCTCTGGGTTTTTGTCAGAAAAGTCATAGACGAGCCGCCATATATCTTTCATTATTCTAGTCATTGAGCCATACATTCTTCCCATTCTCAAGCCAATGCGTCCAGCAAGTGCAAAGCCATCTATCACATAAACCTTAATATCAGGTATGCTACTAAAATGCTCATTTAAAGCCTCAGTTATACTCTTATGTCCATGACCAGTATGTTCCGATGATATTATTAAAATTGTCTTTGACATTCTAACCCTCCGTTGCTCGTCTTATTCCTTTACTCTTGTAGCTTCGCAAAAATCCATTCTTTTAACTCTTACCATAGAGATGGTATGAGCCAATAGT
>QKEK01000077.1 GCA_003251775.1 Clostridia bacterium
TTAAATTATAACATGGAGGATAAAAATGTATTTTGTAAAAACTGAATCTAGAAAAAGTCTAAAGCATAATATGGGATGGTTTGTTAAAGAAGACGTGAAAAAAGGAACAATAATTGCAGTTTATTCTAATGCCAGAATAATGACCCAAGATGAGTATACAAATGAGCAAAAGAATGGTAATGAGCTTATTATTCGTACTGGTGCTAGATACGTAGACAATTTATTTATATATGGTGATAAAATATGTGAAGGGGATTATATCAATCACTCATTTGACCCTAATACAATATATCATTGCGGTATCTTATTTGCTAAAAAGGATTTAAAAGCTGGCGATGAACTCACAGCAGACTATAGTTATTTCTTAGCGGACAATGAAATGAGCAGATTTATTGACTCAGAAACTGGTAATGAGGTAAAAAGCCTTCCCTCAAAGGAGACTTTGATAAAATCAGCACAGGAGCTAATAGACTTATTGCAAAATTAATCACCTTTAATAATATTAATTAGTATATTTTACTAATTAATATTATTTTAATGTGGTGCTACTTTTCAAATAACTATGCTTACCCTTTTGAGCCGATTTCAAGCCTTTGAAATCGGCTTCCATTTATTACATCAACCCTTCCACTTCGCCAAAGCATCAGCCAAGGCTGAATTCATTGGTTCATCACTATTCCTACTCTGTTTCTTAAGGTAATTGCTGACTTCCTTTTTGTTGACCTTGTCCCCTTCTTCATTCTTCCTCTTTTTAAATGCCTCCATTTTCTCACGGTAACCACAGCCACAGGTAAATATCTTATTATCACCATCTCCAGAGAGTAATAGCTTTTTGTGACACTCTGGACAGCGGGCATTAGATAACTGAGAAATACCTTTTCTATATCCACATTCCCTGTCCTGACAGACCAGCATCATACCCTTTTTACCCTTTACCTCTAGCAAGTACTTTCCACATTGTGGGCATTTCTCTCTAGTCAGATTATCATGGCGATATTTGTCTGTACTAGATATGACGTTTGCAACCATTTTGGATGAGTATGCTTTAATATCCTCTATATATTTTTCTGCATTTACCTTGCCCTTACTTATCAACATGAGCTGCTGTTCCCATTTAGCTGTAAGCTCAGGCGACTTTAAATCTTGAGGAACCAAATCAACTAATTGCATCCCTTTAGAAGTAGGAATAATCTCCTTGCCTCTTCTCTCGAGATAAAATGAGTCAAATAGCTTTTCTATAATATCTGCTCTTGTTGCTGGAGTTCCCAAACCACCTGTATTATCCATAGCTTGTCTTAACGCATCACTTTCAATAAATTTTCCAGGATGCTCCATGGCAGAAAGCAAGGTGGCTTCATTATATCGAGCAGGAGGCTTTGTCTTTCCATTATTCATGCTTACTGAATCTAATCTAACCTTTTCACCCTTCTTTATCTGTGGCAAGGACTGGTCCTTTTGGTCATCGCCATAGTCATTACCCTGAATGTCCTCATCATCAGCGTCATACTGCCCCTCATATGCCTCCTTCCAGCCCATGCTTGTTATGATTTTGCCCTTTGCAAAAAAGGCTTCTCCCATAACCTCAATCTTGACTGTTGTCTGTTGATATTCAAACGGCTCTTTAAGGGCTGCAATAAAGCGTTTGACAATCAGATCATAAATGCACCTTTCTTCATTATTAAGTGCACCTAGCTGAACAAACTGCTCTGTTGGAATAATAGCATGATGGTCTGTAACCTTGCTATTATCAACCAGCCTCTTGGTTATTTTGTACTTATTCCTCAAAACACTACCTGCAAGCTTTGAATAAGGACCTACTGCTATACTCTTTATCCTTTCAGTCAAGGAAGGAACAATATCCTCAGAAATATATCTGGAATCTGTCCTTGGATAAGTTACCAGCTTATGTGCCTCATATAGCTTTTGCATTACTGAAAGTGTTTTCTTTGCTGAATATCCATATTTTCTGTTCGCGTCTCGCTGAAGCTCGGTTAAATCATATAAAAGAGGTGGCAGCTCCTGCTTTGCAGCTTGGTTTACCTCTACTACCTCACCGTTCTGTCCCTTAACCTTTGCGACAATCGCCTCAGCTTTACCTTTATCAGTTATTCTTGTTTGGTTGTTACGGTCACGCCACTGTATTGTGTATTGATTCAACTTTGAGCTGATAGTCCAATAATCCTTAGGAATAAAGCCTCTTATCTCTGCCTCTCTTGCTACCACCATTGCCAAGGTAGGTGTCTGGACTCTTCCTGCTGAGAGCTGGGCATTATACTTACATGTCAGGGCTCTTGTCACATTAAGCCCAACAATCCAATCGGCTTCTGCCCTGCATTGAGCAGATAAATATAGCTTATCATATTCCCTTGCCGGCTTAAGGCTATTAAATCCTTCTTTTATTGCTCTATCAGTCTGGGAAGATATCCATAAGCGGTTAATTGGCTTTCTAAAGCCAGCCTTCTGAATAATCCACCTAGCTACCAGTTCGCCTTCTCTCCCTGCATCGGTTGCTATAACAAGACTGTCTATATCATTTTGTTTCATAAGCGTCTTAACCACATTAAATTGCTTTGAGGTTTGTTTAATGACTACAAGCTGCATTTGCTTTGGTAGCATTGGCAAATCCTCAAGACGCCATGTTTTATACTGCTCACTATACACCTCTGGATCTGCTAGTGTTACAAGGTGTCCAAGTGCCCACGTTATAATGTATTTA
>QKEK01000061.1 GCA_003251775.1 Clostridia bacterium
TCATATTTAAGTAAATACGAAAACGCAAATGATGTATTTAATAGTAAAAAATCTAAGATAATAAGTAAAGCAACCTTTGTTCCTTGCTTCATTATATTTATCACCTCTTTAGTTAGTCTCTCTCACTCATTTACAGCCCCTCTACACCCTATAGAGCATGTACAAAATATATGCTAATTAAACCTCCTTTTGGAAAAATATTAATAGTATCTGCTGACAGGGTGCCTGATTTTAGTCAATACAACTCCTAGCACATTAGCCTCCACCTTTTTTAGTGCTTGCTTTGCATAACGTGCAGAATTATAATTGTCCTCACCTGATGCCAGCACTAGAATAACACCGTCAACCTCAGCAGCTATTACTGCTGCATCAGTTAATTGGGCTACTGGCGGAGTGTCAATTAGCACAATATCGTAAATACTCTTTAGCATATTAATCACTGACTTTACGTTTTGGGAGGATAATACCTCGGCTGGATTTTGGGTTTTCCATCCACTTGTTAATACACTTAGATTGTTTATTTCCTCTACTTGTTTAATTGCCTTATCTATAAGCTTCTCATTCATTAGTATATCTGTTAGTCCCACATCGTTTGATAAGTCAAAATGTGTATGGACTCTTGGCCTTCTTAGGTCAGCATCCACAATCAGAACCTTTTTTCCTGTTTGTGCCATGCTAACAGAGAGGTTACAAACTGTAGTCGTTTTGCCATCAGACGAGCTTGGACTGGTCACCACAATGCTTTTTATGCTTTTATCAATATTGTAATAATTCAAGTTTGTTCTTAGAGAACGGTAGGCTTCTGTGGCTGGTGCCTTTGAATCGTTATAGGAAACAAGATTATTTATTGCTTTTGTTTCTATTTTATAGCTAATATTTCGTCCTGCCATATTCGTTCTTTATCCTTTCGCCTATTTGCTTTTTTAAATCTAGGAATTTCTCCTAGCGTGTACAATCCGAGCACTTTTTCTACATCCCTTGATGTTTTAATTGTATTGTCTGAGAATTCTAATATAAAAATTACAAAAACACCTATAACCATTCCAAAGGCAGCAGCAATTGCTATATTGAGTGTCTTATTGGGCTTTATTGGATATCTTGGTATAATTGCATTATCTATTACCTGAATGTTCTCAACCTCAACGACCTCTGTTGCAAGCTTTACTATTTGCTCTGCCAATTTATTTGTAACATCGGTAGCTAGCTGAGGATCTGTGCTTTGAAAGGTAATTGTAAACAGTCGTGAATCCTTTAACGTATTAACACTTACCCTGCTTTTAAATGTACCAACGCTCATATTAAGGTCTAAATCCTTAATAACCTCTTCGGCTACCAGCCTTGTTTTAATCATTTGCCTGTAGTCATTAATTAATCCATTGCTAATTTGAAACTCACCAATCTCAATTCCCTTTATTTTATCGTTTTCTTTCCCCAAGAATAGTGCTGCTTCTGCCTGATATACAGGAATTATGTAATACATATTGATAATGCTACTTGATATAACTGCTACTATAAAGGTTAGGAAAATAATCCACCATTTATTTTTTAGAATCATTAGTATTTCCAGCATATTTATCTCACTATAATCATCTCTCATAAAATCCCCCTTTCCCCTTAACATCAAATATTTTGATTTTCATTTAGAAGCCTCATTTGTTATTGATTTATTGTAATAATCAATCCCTGTGGTTTGACTCAACAACGAAAAAAACATGCTGAAAACCGCAGTAAACATCAGGGCACAAATTATTATAAATACTTTGATAATAAGCCTTTTGTTTTTAAAATTACTCATAAACCCCCCTCTTTCTCATAAGCTTTGTAATGAGCATATTGCGTTGTTGTATATTGAACCTTAAGACATACCCTCTCCCTTGAGCAGACCACTAAACCTCCTCTATCAGCCTTACTTTAGCTTATGGCGTTTAGCTCTTGCCTTAAGATAACATAACAATATAACCACTAATATAGGACTTGGGCCGAAACACCATAGCCTTATACTTCGTTTTTAAAATCAGATATCAGATAATGACTGCTAATTACTGATGAAATTTTATATTAGCTCAAATCAAATTGCAACGAGATTTTTTGTCGAAACCCGCACCAACAGTACGTTCCACTAGTCTAAGGGTTTTTTGCAAATATGTCATGACTGGAATTATCGGAATTAAGTATGTTTTGTATAATCGGTGTAGATATGATGAGCTTTTTTTACAATAAATATCATTAAACAAGAAAATATACGCTTAGCAAATCAATTTTTTAATATAATATTTACAATTTTCCCTGTAAAAATGAACGATTTAACCCTGTATATTGCCAGCTATATTTCCCATGAAATCACCTTGCAGATTCTGTTCTAATGCTTTATTGTTAGGCTTTTTTCAAGAATTAACACCGCTATACATTATAATTAAAATTTAATACACCTAATTTTCTTGAATTTGTTATAATTTGCTTGTAGCACAAGCAACAGATACTTTTTTCTTGATATGATATAATGGATGTAAGTGATTTAGTTAGTATAGTTGGATATAACTGATTTAGCTGATATAGTAAGTATCGTTGATATAAATGATATAGGTGGTGGATAATTGAGTGAATAGGAATAGTGCTCTGATAAATGAAATGATTAAATATTATACAGGTGATGTAAAGAGAATAAATCACTTTTTGAAGGTATACAGCTTTGCTAAAGCTATTGGAGAGATG
>QKEK01000130.1 GCA_003251775.1 Clostridia bacterium
TCTGACCTTTAGGGAGTTTACGAACACCACTTGCTTTTTAGGGCAATTTGCAATTTAGAAGCTGTAGACTTATTGGTTTATGTAGCAAGGCTTCACATAAGAGTTTAAAAGCTTTATTAGAAAAGTTGAAGTCTGAATAGTTACTAAATATGATTGATTAGAATAGACATATTTATGCGAAATATTGTTATACCTAGCAATATGGTGGTATACTATAACAAGGTTGCTATAAAATTAAGTTTGTTTTAACATAGGGGGATTTATTATGGCATTAAAATGGAGAGACAGCTTTAGCTGTGATATAAAAGAGATTGACGACCAGCATAAAAGGCTGTTTGAATTAGGTTCAAATCTATATACCTTAGCTTCTTTAAAGGATGAGTATGACCATTATGATGAAATTGTACAAATAATAGAGGAATTAAAGTCGTATACTGAATATCATTTTGAATATGAAGAAAATTTAATGCTTCAATATAATTACTCAGAATATGAGACCCATAAGCTTGAGCATAAAGCATTTATAAATAGCTTGGTAAAGCTTGAAAAGGAAGATTTAGATGTACATCAAGCTCAATCGATTATGAAGCTGATTGTATTTGTTACTGACTGGATAACTGCTCATATAATGAAAACAGATATGAAATATAAGGAGTTTTTCAAGGAAAAGGGTAAATAAAAGCTTGTTGTTAAATTAGGTTTAAAAAGAAGTGGGGAGACTCAAAAATCATTAAGTATATTGTAATATTTTACGGATGAAGGTATAATTATGTAAGAAAGAGGATGGAGGGGGTAAATCAAATAAATTTATTCAGTATAATAGCAGAGGATTTTTTCAAACCCTTAACAAGCAAACATAAGGCGATATATATAGACTGTATAAGGTTGATTTACAATACCTATAAGACAGAGCTATCTTTTGGTGTGGATAAAGAGGTCATAATATCAGAGCTTGAGCATTATTTTGATAATCAATCCAGCGAGGAAATGGTATTTGATGAGGGTGAAGAGGTTGCAAAGGATTCGAGAACTAAGGCTAATGCAATACTTCGTCGATTAAAGGATAGCGGCTGGCTTGATTATGAGGTATCTAATGACTATAGGGTGAAAGTGAATTTATTTGATTTTGCTGCCACCATGATTGAGGCATTTAACAAGGTAATTAAGAATGAAGAAATGGAATACCAGAGTCATGTATCAGCAATACATGCGTCTCTTTTAAATAAGGAGGCTTACGCAAAGCCTTATGAGTACATAATAAAGAGAGTAATTGAGAATACAGAGGAATTGATGGTAGGGCTTAAAAAGCTTAATACTAATATAAAGAAGCATATAGATAAGATAACCAATGAGAAAACAGCTGGCGAAATCGTACAGGATTTTTTCGTTTATCATAAGGAAATCGGATCTAAGGCATATCATCGATTAAAAACCAGTGATAATATTTCGCATTTCAGAACCTCTATCATTGAGAATTTATATAGTATTATAAATGACAAGAATATTTTTGAGCGTGCAGTTTCAGGTTTTATGGAAATAGAACAAGTAGAAGAAAAAATAGAGGCAGAGGATTTGCTTAGGGGAAGAATACTAGGTATAATCTCTGCCTTTAGAAATTATGATGATATTATAGCTGAAATAGATAGCAAAAATGCAAAATATATTGGAAGTGCTGTTGCAAGAGCAAAGTTTTTATTGACAAATACAAACAATACAGAGGGTAAGATTTCTAATATACTAAAATATCTAGCAGATGAGCTTAATAAAGACGAGTCATTAAATCTAAATGATGAGATAGATGATATGCTTCTTGAGATATTTAATATCTTTCCACAGGGATTTATTGATAGTGATTCCCTGTACGTAATCCCAATCTCAAAGAAAATGTCATTACCGCAAGAGCTTGAGTCTACACTTGGGATTTCAGAGGAAGAACGTGAGTTACGAAAGCTTGCACTGCAAGAAAAAAACATGAACAGGTTTTCAAGAAAGAATATTAATAGGTATATAGATGAGATATTAAAGGAGAAAAAGGCTGTAATAGCTTCTACTTTGCCCTTAGCTAGCAAGAGGGACTTAATCAGGATTATATTTATAAGCCTCTATGGAAGGGATAAAAGGTCTATATATAGGATAACTCGAACCGATGAAATAATAGTCGTGAATAAGTTTAGGTTTTTTGATTTTGTTATTGAGAGGTGTGAAAGGTAAGTATGGAAATATTAAATGAAAGCACAGTGCAAAAGGAGAAATTTCGAATATCAGCAAACAAACTCCTTAATAGTTGCTTTATAATAAAGAAAAAAGAAGATACCAGAAACGATTACATCTTTATTTTACAGAATAAAGAGCTTTTCATCGAATATTTTGACTTGTTAGGCTACAAAATAGAGATTAATGAAATGCATGGGGTAGTAACTCTCAATAATATAAGTGGTACAGGTAGATTAAGACTAAGAAAGCTTGAAAGCATTATTTTACTTATACTAAGGCTTTTGTACATAGAAAAATGCAAGGAATTACGTCTTAATGAGGAGGTAGTTGTTTTGTCTGATGAAATACATGAAAAGTATAATATGCTTAAAATAGATGCCAAATCAAGCTTGGACAAGACTACATTAAGAGATACTTTAAGACTGTTTAAGAAATACAATCTAGTCTTAAATATTGATAGTGATATTACCTTGTCTGATGCGAGGATAAAGATTTATCCGTCAATACTATTTGCTATATCTAATGAAAATTTGACACTGATGTATGATGCTATCAATGATAAGCTCAATAAATACATGAATGGAGGCGAGCTAAATGATGATGAAGAAGCTATGCAGGATTAGACTAATTAATTGGCATTATTTTGTTAATGAAACCATCAATGTTAATGGCTCGTTCTTAGTAAGCGGTGAAAATACCTCAGGTAAGTCAACGATTTTAGATGCAATACAATTAGTTCTAACTACAAATACAAGAAGATTTAATACTGCGGCCAATGAAAAAAGTAGCAGGGATTTGAAGGGGTATGTGAGATGTAAAACTGGTAGCGAGGATAGCACATATATCAGAAAGGGTAGTGTTATCACATTTGTTGCGTTGGAGTTTTTCGAGGAAAAAACAACGAGGTATTTTACCCTTGGAGTAAAAATAGACTCTCCTGATGAGGAAAGTAAGCTTACAACTAAATGGTTTAGAGAAGAGTGTAAGCTTGAGGAGCTTTCATTTATAACTGGGGGAAGACCGTCTACTACAGAGGAGTTCAGGAAAAACAACAGAAAAATACAGCTAATATCTCAGATATCAGAGGCAAAGGCGAGATTTGGGCAAAGATTGGGTAATTTAGAGGACAGATTCTTTGACATGATACCTAAGTCGTTAGCCTTTAAACCAATGGACAATGTAAAGGACTTTATTAATAAATTCATTCTTTCAGAAAAAGCAATAGAGGTATCAACCCTAAGAAATAACATAGCAGCACTAAAAGAGCTTGAGGATTTAATGGATGCTACTAAGCAAAAGATAGGTGAGCTTGAGATAATTCTATTAAAAAATCAAGACATCATTTCTAAAGACCGTGAGATAAGAACTAATGAAATATTAATCAAAAAGGCAGAGCTTGAGGCCAAAAAGCAGGAAATAGAAGCTCTAAAAAAGAGTATATATGTTTTAGAGCAAAAGCTTATAAACAAACAAAATACTGAGAAAGCACTAAAGCTGAGTCTTGAAAACGAAAGAGAAAGGCTTACCAATTTACAGGTTGATCTCGGAAGAGATGGAATGACTCAGCTTATAAAAGAGACTAAGCATAAAATAGAAATGCTACAGAAGGATAAGGAAAATGTAGAATTAGCAGTTAAGAAGCTTAAAGATATGCAGAAAAAGGTGATTGACGCATTAAGCGTATTAAATAAGCATGAAGTGTTCATTATGACCAAGGAAGAGGTCTTAAAGCTAGAGTCAGCAGATACTGAAACAGAGATAAAAAGCGAGATTGCTTATCAGCTTGAAAAGGAATTTAAAAACATACATGATAATTACAACTCTGATTATGTAAGAATTAGGGATTTGATTGAGCAGTACAGGTCACAAAGGCTTTCTTTAGAGAGTGAAATAAAAAATCTTAAAAACAAGAAGCTAACCTATCCCTCTAATACAGTAAAGCTGAAGACAGCAATTGAAAAAGAATTCTTAAATCAAGGTATACGGAGTGATGTCAGGATATTCTCAGATTTATTGGAGGTAACGGATAGTAAATGGCAAAATGCAGTAGAAGGTTATTTGAATAGTCAGAGGTTTTACATTATTGTTGAGCCGCAGTATTATAGTGTAGCTTTATCTGTCTACAATAGGATAAAAAAAGAAGTACACACTGTAGGTCTTGTACACACTGGAAAGATAGATATCAATGCAATAGCAGATAATAATTCACTTGCGTATGTTGTAAAAAGTGAGAACCGTTATGCAAAGGCTTATGCAATATATTTACTTAATCGTGTCATTCGCTGTGAGGATCTTCAAAGCCTTAAGGAGTACAAGGTTGCAATAACCTCTGAGTGTATGCTTTATCAGAATTTTGCTGTACGAAAAATAGATGAGAGTGTTTATCGTACACCCTTTATTGGAGCACAAGCATATGAGATTCAGCTGAAAAACAGAGAAGCAGAGCTTTTAAGGCTAATTGAGGACATAAAAGAGGTAGAGAGTAAAAGGAAAATATGTGGAAGCATACTAGAAGAACTGAATAAATGCAGAATAGATGTTATCAATGAGAATATGAATGCTCCATATCAATTAAAGGTGAATAATGAGCTTATAGCAAAGGAAAAGTCAGAGCTTAAAAAGGCAGAGTCAAATCCAGGCTACATAGAAATACAAATGCAGATTACTGAATGTGGACAAGCTGTTAGTAAAAAAGAAATGCAATACACTGAGGCTATTGAAGCTATTGGAAAGCTTAAAAATACTATAGAAGCAAATGAGACTATTATAGAGGATAAGAAAAGCTTGGTACTCTCGTTAGAGTGTAGCTTTAATTCACTTTGCGATATTGATGCTGAGGTAACTATGCTAGGGCTGAAAAAGTATAATGAACAGATTAGAATTAAGCCTCCTGCAACCATTGTTCAAAATTTCTCACCACTTAAGGTTGGGTTAGAGAATAAAAAATTTGAGTATTGTTCTGAGCTTATCAGGCTACAAAGCAATTATTGCAGTAAATACGCCTGTGATTTGGGTGTTGGAAATGAATTGATAGACGAGTACATAAAGGAGCATCATAAGCTAGTAGCATCAGATATTATCAAGTACGAAGAGGACTTAAAGCGAGCAAAGGAGAATTGTGAGCTGGAATTCAGGGAGTCATTTTTAGCAAGATTGAAGGAGAATATAGAAAATGCGAAATTAGAGTTCAAATACCTTAATTCCTCGCTTAAAGACATATATTATGGTGAAGATAGCTATAAATTTGAATTAACCCACAATAAGAAAAAGGAAAGCATATATCAGATGATTACCTCAAAGGATAATATGGGTGGCGGACTTACACTTTGGTCCAATTCCTTTGAAGAGGAGTATAAGGAAGAGATGGAGGACTTGTTTTCCAAGCTGACTGCTTATGATGACAAGGGAGATAAGGTGCTTTTGGAATATACAGACTATAGAAGCTATCTGGATTATGATATAATTGTAGAAAAGAAGGATGGTAATATACAACGCTTCTCTAAAATTTATGGAGAAAAGAGCGGTGGTGAGACTCAAACACCGTATTATGTTGCTATAGCGGCATCCTTTGTCCAGCTTTATAAGCTAGGTGACACCATAAGAATAATTATGTTAGATGAAGCCTTTGATAAGATGGACGATAACAGGATAAGCTCAATGCTGGACTTCTTTAATAGTCAAAACTTTCAGATAATATTAGCTACACCCCCTTCAAAAATGGAGGTGATAGGTGAAAAGGTTGACACTATTCTAGTGGCAATGAGAGAAGGAAGCACGTCAATAGTAGAGGAATATGACCTATGATAAGCAAATATGAGAAAACAATTGTTAACAGGCTCTTAGATAAATATGAGAGAAGCAAAAGCTTTTTAGGACAGAATAAGGTAAATCAGATTTTTAGCGTGAAAATTTCCACGTTATTTCCCAAATATATTGACCATTCCAACTATGAGGTGTTTAGTGAGGTTAATGAGGCTATTTCTGTATTAGTTAGAAAATCCTTTATATATGCAAAATCAAACGCGGCTAATGTGTATAGTAGTGTAGCTTTGAATCTTGATGTACTAGAGGAATTGTATGCGTATTCTGGAAGAACCCCCAAGAAGGATACTAATAGTGCTGTATTAAGTCTATTAGAGAGCTATAAAGGGGAAAATGAAATATTAAATAAATATTGTCAAGAGCAATACGCAAGAATTCGTTCAAATAGGTCTGTTCAGTTTTTCAGTAATGATATTGAGGAATTGGAAAACATTCTAATAGCAGCTAATGAATTATTGAAGGTTAATTGTGAGACCTTTGTAAGAGACTTTTCAATTAGAGTTTTTAAAGATACTAAGGTTTTTGAGAGAATAGCCGCAAAGACGGTTAATCTTCTATATGAGTATGGGGAGTTTCCAACAAAAGAGCGGCTTTTAGGTGAATTGAATATAGTAAGGAATCCTACTTATATTAATTTCAAAGGGTCAGGTAGCATAACCCTAGAAGGACAGCTAATCGACTTAACTAAGTTAAGCGGTGATATTGCCATCTCGTCCTCAATGCTATCAAGTATTGACAAAATAAGTGTAATAGGTAATGCCGTGATTACAATTGAAAATTTGACAAGCTATCATACCTTTAATGATAAAGACATGTTTGCAATATATCTGGGAGGATATCATAATAGTATCAGAAGAGAGTTTATTAGAAAAATACATCAACAAAATCTGAACATCGATTTCTATCATTTTGGAGATATCGATGCAGGTGGGTTCTATATACTTGAGCATTTACGTAAAAAAACAGGTGTGGCATTTAAACCCTATAAAATGGATGTAGAGACTTTAAAAAGACACTCAAAATACACCAAAAGCCTTACAGATAACGACATAAATAGACTTAGAAGCCTTATTAATAGTAAATACGACAGCGTTATTAGATATATGCTTGAAAACAACTGTAAGCTAGAGCAAGAAGCAATTGGTTTAGAATGAGTTAAATAGGATTATAAATATAGAAACAACAAGGTTACAAAAATAGCGGATAAATATGCGACAATGCAATACCCTTTATCTTCAAGAACATTGATACCCTCAAAAAAACTATTCAAATATTGATATGATTTGAATAGATTATACGACTTAATGTATAGAAGGGGGTTATTATTAAACAAAGTCTAAATGTAAAATACTAAATGCTAATTGCTAAATAATAAAATAATAAAATAATAAAATAATGACAGGTGTTAGCAAACACTGTGCAGGCTTAAGGAGATAATGATGGAAATAAACGAAGATAATTTCATTGTAGAACTTAAAAAAAGAAACCCAAAGGCATTGGAATTTATAGTTGATGAATATGGAGGCTTGATTCATAGTATTGTTATCAAAACGCTATTTGGCTTTGAGAGAAGCGGAGAGGTTGAGGAGTGTGTTAATGATATTCTTCTTGCAATTTGGGATAACATAGAAAAGCTAAAACACTCAGAAAACTTCAAAAGTTGGGCTGCAGCTATCTCAAAATATAGGGCTATAGACTATCAGAGACGACTTATAAAGACAATAAAGGTTGAGCCCATAGAAGGTGTGGAGCTTCAAGAGGAGGATTTAACTGATAAAAGAGTATTAGAAAAAGAAAACCAAGAGGAACTAATAAAGTTAATATCAAAGCTAACTCCAGAGGGACAGGAAATCTTTATAAGACGGTATATTAATGAGGAGAGTTCAAAGGAAATTGCCCGAAAAATGGATATTAACTATGAGCTAGTTAATAATCGACTAAGCAGAGGTAGAAAAAAGCTAAGAAATTTGTTTTTAGGCGAGGTGAAAAGGTAATGAAGGATATATATGAGCTGTTGAATGATGTAGAAATCGATTTGGAGGAATATAATAATGCACCTCTAGATGCTTCATATAAAAGGAAATTAAAGAGTATGCTACGTAAAAGGCTTCAAAAAAATGGGCAAAGGTGGTTAGGGCTAGTTAAAGCAATTGCAATTGCTTGCAGTATCACGCTAATAATACTATTTGCAACCTATAGGATTAGTCCTGTATTTGCAACAAGTATTCCTTTGGTAGGGAATATCATCAAGAATATAACAGGTTATGAATACGAGGAGTTTGATAGATATACCTCTATTATTAATGAAACAAAGGAAAAGGATAATCTTAAAATTACATTAAATGAAGTAATGCTGGATGATAATCAACTTAGGCTGGCATTCACTATTAAAACTACAGACTATATGATAAAGAATCTGGTGAGTATAATGACACCTACAGTGGAAATTAATGGCGAGCAATTTAGCCAATCTGGCGTATCGGGGATAGGAGAGTACGAGGATGAGAAAACCTTAATATGGATAACAACGTTTGATGTCCATGACCAAAAACTGCCTTCTCAAATGAAGCTGGATGTATATTTTGAAAATTTGGTATTTGAACAAGACAATGCAGAGAATATTATGCTTAAGGGACCGTGGGCGTTTCAGCTTAATTTGTCTAAGGAGACAATTAGGACTAAAACAGAGGATTATCATATAGGACGGGAAATTTCACATAACAAAACATCTATGGAGCTTCAGGAAATGACAATAACACCTTTAACTACATATGTTAGCTTCAAGTTTAAAGGTGAAGCACCTTTGGATTTAATATTAAGAGATGATCAGGGAAGAGAATTAATGATTGAAACATCTGGATATGGAGATCAAGGATTATTGGAAACGATAGGGCATTATATGACAGGAAGTATGAGCTTTTCAGCTGTCCCTAAGGATTCTAAGGAGCTTAAAATCATTCCCTATTATAAACAACCTTTCGAAGAAAAAGCACCTAAAACAGAATTAATAAAGTACGAAGGCAAGCTTCCATTGGAGCTTAAGCAAAATGAAAAAAATAAAATTATTATATACAGTCTTAAGCGTCAAAATGGTAAAGTGTATATAGATTATAAAACTGAGGGACAATCCTGTACACTTCAAAAATATCTTTTGTTTCTACATGATAAGGAAAATACACGATTAGTACGTATCAACAATGAAGGAAATGATTTTAAGGTTAACAGTAGTACAGAAATGCATAAAGCGGTTTTTGAGGATACTCAATTTGAAGAGCTTTACCTTGGTACAGATACAATGGAGGATATAGACATTCTTGAAGAAGAGGCATTTACTGTAAAGCTAACTAAGAGGAAGTAGACTAGTAAATTAGTGAATAAGCTTTATACAAAGCAAAAGGCTTAAAATGATATATGGGTAGAAAATGAGAGGGGAAAATGAATGAAGGGTAATAACAAGCTGAGTGCATTGAAAAAATATTTGCTTGAAAAAGGGAGTATAGCAGTAGCGTTTTCAGGTGGAGTTGATAGCACCTTTTTACTAAAGGTTGCCCATGAGGTGCTTGGGAAGAAAGCACTCGCAGTTACTGTGGCTTCTGAATTCTTTACTGAAAGAGAGTATGAAGAATGTATGGAATTTGTAAATATACATGGTATTCCATCTGAAATTATTAAATTATCTATTTTAGAAAATGAAGTAGTTGCTCGAAATCCTGTTGATAGGTGTTATCACTGTAAAAAAGGCATATTCAATGAGATTGTTGAGCTTGCAATAAAAAGAGGGATACAGTATGTAGCAGATGGTTCAAATACTGATGATGACAGCGATTATCGTCCAGGTAAAAGAGCGTTGGAGGAGCTAAAGATTATTAGTCCATTGAGAGAGGTTGGTATGACAAAGGCTGACATCAGAGTATTATCTAAGCAAATGAACCTGCCGACATATAATAAGCCAGCCTTTGCCTGTCTTGCTTCAAGGATACCATACGGAGAGACTATAACAAAAGAAAAGCTTAATATGATAGAGTCAGGTGAAGCCTTTTTAATGAGAAATGGCTTCACTCAGCTTAGAGTACGGCATCATGGTGATATAGTAAGAATTGAGGTCTTAAAAGAGGAGTTTACAAAATTTCTTGATGATAGCTTCAGAGAAATGGTATATAATAGGTTTAGAGAAATTGGGTTTTTATATGTCACATTGGATATGGGTGGGTATAAAATGGGAAGCTTAAATAA
>QKEK01000180.1 GCA_003251775.1 Clostridia bacterium
ATACTATAAGCAAGCTGAGGGGTATAAGGTAAAGGATATAATTAAAGAGTTTGTACGCCCCTTTGACTTAAGCAAAGCCTCGCTGTTAAGAGTAGGTATGATCAAAATCACAGACAATGAACATATCCTTATATTTGATATGCATCATATAATCTCAGACGGTGTATCAACGACTATTTTCATAGAGGAGGTAGTAGCATTATATAATGGCGATGAATTACCTAAGCTAAGAATCCAATACAAGGACTTCTCTGAATGGCAGAATAAACTACTGAAATCTGAGGCAATGGAGAAGCAGAGAGAGTACTGGTTATATACATTCCAAGGAGAGCTACCAGTGTTAGAGCTACCTTACGATTATACTAGACCAGCACAGCAAAGCTTTGAGGGTAGTAGTATAAGCTTTGAGCTTGGAGAGGATTTAACCAGTGAATTAAACAAGCTATGTATGAAGACAGGGACTACCATGTATATGGCACTCCTTGCTATATTTAATGTGTTATTACATAAGTATACGGGACAAGAGGATATTGTGGTGGGCTCACCGATAGCAGGAAGAACTCATGCGGATTTATATAATATTATTGGTATGTTTGTAAATACACTAGCTATGAGGAATTACCCTAAAGCAGATATCACTTTTAATGAATTCTTGCAGGGAGTAAAGGATACGTCATTGAAAGCCTTTGGCAATCAGGACTATCAATTTGAGGATTTAGTAGACAATCTTGATTTAAGAAGGGATATGAGTAGAAATCCATTGTTTGATGTTATGATTATTTTACAAAATATGAATCTTGAGGGTAGCAGAATAGAGGGTATAGAAATAATGCCATTTGAGTATGAAAAGACTGCTTCGAAATTTGATATAACCCTATCTGGGATTGAGAGTAACGGAGATTTATCCTTTGACTTAGAGTATAGTACAGCACTTTTCAAAAAGGAAACCATTGAAAGAATGATAGGGCACTTTAAGATCATTACCAATGAAATACTAAAGAATCCAAATATTCAATTAAACAAAATAGATATGCTAACAGTAAGTGAAAGGAACACAATACTCAATGACTTTAACAATACAAAAGTAGACTATCAAAAGGACAAAACCATCCATGAATTATTTAAAAATCAAGCAGATAAGTCTCCAGAGAGTATAGCAATTGTATTTGAAGGTAACAGCTTAACGTACAGGGAGCTTGACAACAAAGCAAATCAGTTAGCAAGAGTGCTAAAAGAAAAGGGAGTAAAGCCTAATAGCATAGTAGGCATAATGGTAGAACGCTCACTAGAAATGATAATAGGTATATTAGGAATATTAAAATCAGGAGGGGCATACTTGCCACTAGACCCAGAATATCCAAAGGACAGAGTATACTATATGCTAAACGACAGTAATGCATTTATATTACTAACGTCCTCCAGCTTGATAAGTTATGCTAACCAGTGGAAGTTAGAAAAGCTATGTATTGATGCTGAAGAAATATATGAAAATGACAATTTAAGCGTCAGTATAGTAAATAAATCAGAAGATCTTGCGTATGTAATATACACCTCTGGATCAACAGGGAAGCCAAAGGGCGTAATGATTGAGCATAGGACAGTAAATAATTTTATTGAGGGGGTAGCCAGAGAGATTGATTTTTCTGAAGGGAAAGCTATACTTTGCGTCACAACGATTTCCTTTGATATATTTGTTCTTGAGACCCTTCTTTCGTTGGCAAAGGGCTTAAGGGTAGTAATATGTAATGAGAAGCAGCAAAGGGATGGAGAAGAATTATGCAGGTTAATTTCATCAGGTAAAATAGATATGATACAGGCGACACCATCAAGAATGGAGTTAATATTAAGTGGTAGAGATGCAAGTGAAGATTTAAAAAGCATTAAGGAAATTATGGTTGGTGGGGAAGCAATTCCACAAAGAATAGTAAATAAGATTAAGCAATTAACAAAAGCAAGAATATATAATATGTATGGTCCAACAGAGACTACAGTATGGTCAACTATAAAAGAGCTAACCAGTGAAGATAAAATAACAATAGGAAAGCCAATTGCCAATACTCAGATATGTATATTGAATAAAGCAGGAGAGTTGCAACCTATAGGTGTGTCAGGAGAATTATTCATATCAGGAGACGGAGTTGCGAGAGGGTATTTTAACAGGGAAGAGCTTACGCAGGAAAAATTTACTAATAATCCGTTTATTCAAGGTAAGAAAATGTATAGGACAGGGGATTTGGCAAGATGGCTACCTGATGGGAATATAGAATTCCTTGGTAGAGTAGATTATCAGGTAAAGATAAGAGGGTATAGAATAGAGTTAGGAGAGATTGAGGCACAGCTTTCCAAAATTCAAGTTATTAAGGAAGCAGTAGTAGTAGCTAAAGAAGACGAGGCTAATAACAAATACCTATGTGCATATGTAGTTAAAGAGACTGACTTGACAATACAGGATATAAGACAGCATTTATCTAATGAGCTTCCTGATTACATGATACCTGCATACTTTGTAGAGCTAAAAGAAATGCCTTTAACCCCAAATGGTAAGATAGACAGAAAGGCTCTGCCTGAGCCTAATAGGGTTAGTGCTTCAAATGTTCCTTATGCTACACCTCAGAATATGGTTCAAGAAAACATTATAGTTGCAATGCAACAAGTGTTAGATACAGATAGCTTTGGGATTTATGATAATTTCTTTGAGCGAGGTGGA
>QKEK01000275.1 GCA_003251775.1 Clostridia bacterium
TTATCCCAATCCTGACTTTGTATAGCTACTCCTATTGCCTCCCTTGTTTCCTTTCGTTGCTCGTCTCTTGATTTTATACTCTCTCTTAGCTTATTAACCTGCTCTCTTATCGCCTGATGAGCTTCTTTATCAGCTTTAAACTGTGCTTTATCACCTGCGAATTTCTCCTTATTACCCTTCATTCCTTCCATAAACTTACCCTTTTTATCTTCGTGATAGCTTTTTATGGTCTCATGTAATTTCCTGTTTTCTTCAGTTATAGCTTTAGCCTCTTCAATTTTTGCCTTTATATCCTCGGGCAGCTCCACATTTTTTATTGCTTCATCGAGTCCTTGAGCTATTCTTTCTCCTCTTTTTGGCATAACAGGTCTTTTACTTTCTGTGGCTGCATTTACTACTGTCCCAAATGTCATTACTACTCCCATAGTTAATACAAGTGATAATAATAGTTTTTTCATAGTTTTCACCTTTCCCTTTCATTACTTGTTTTCCAGAAATGATTATACCTTGTCCTAATCAGTTTAATGCTTCTACTAGATAATTATTTCTGACTATACTTTTATTCTACACCCTAGATATGTTATAAAAAGAAAGCAAATGTGAAAAAAGTGTGCAAAATTGTGGAATTAAAATTTAATTAATTAAGATTATCTCTGCTCTCCCACAATAATCAACCGGTCTATCGGTAAATACTGTTACATTTACATACTCCTTATTAACCTCAACCTCATTAATTCCAATTTTCTCATACACCCCATCATAGTTTTTCATATAAATGGTTATGTCGCTATTATACCTATAAATTACTCCGCCAACCTTTATTCTCTTAGAGTCGATCGCCTGTACCTTTGTTGAGGCTTTAATATAGCTTACTGTACCTATTAAATCAAGTATTTTACCATTACTTACTCTTACCTCTACTACAGAGCCTGTAAATGCAGCAAACCCAGAATCAGTACTATAAGTATAGTTAACACCACCTATTGCTATGGTATAGGTAACCAAAGACTGCCCTTGCTTAAATGTAGTGGTTTTGTTGGTAACAACTCCTAAGCAATAATCCTTATCTAAAAGGTTTTCAGTAAGAATAACATTAATATCATTAAACGCTCCAGCAGTAGCTATATACTTTATTTTACCCACTTCTATTTTTCCATCAAGAAAATCTGACCAGCTTAGCAATCTAGCTTCCGAATCAGTTCCATATACATTCTTAACCAAATCAAAAATTACCACGTTATCTGCTAGATATTTGTCATCTATCATTCTCTCGTCTTTATTTACCACATAGGATTTTACAGCTGGGTATTCTATTTCCTCAAGCTCAACTCCATCAAAGTCCGCATTAGAGTTTTCGTTTACATTAAAGCGAACCAGCTTTCCCTTTAATGCCAAATAATCATCGTCCTCTACCTGATATGTAGCCCTTATGTTATCGGCTGTCAAAAGGTTCACATAGTAGTTAGTAGTACCAAAGTCCTCTGCTTTGGAGGATATTTTACTATATACATCTACTATTAGTGCATAATCTGAATTGTCCTCAGTCCCGCTAGCCTTGATATCAACTACCTTGTTTTCATGCCCAAGAAAAGCTGTTACATAGTCTCCTACTGAAAAAATTCCAGATTCAGTTAGCTTTGCACTATTCATATAGCTATCTAGCTCATACTGTTCATTACCAATTTTAATAGCCTTTGGTGAAAGCTTGTTGGGCAGTATCTCAGTTATTTCACCACTTATCTCTTTAGATATAACAAGTATATAGCTGTTTTTATTCCATATATCTGAGACCTCATATATCACGTCATTTAGCTCTAATCCATCTGCATCAATTATGCTTCCATTCTTAGTAATTTGCTTGTTTGTCAGACTCAAGCCCTCCGCATTATACTGATTAAATGATAGCGAGTTAACCAAATAAGGCTTATTATAAACTGGCTCATATACAACTGCATATTCATATGAGTATTCACCCGGCTTTTTACACAGAACAACAGAAGCATTTACGCTTAATGCCTCCTTTGCCTGAGAGTAGCTTACTTTTTGTCCATTCTTATAATAAGCTGTGTTTTCAGGTAAAGTTATTGTCCTCTTTCTCTCACTTTCAATATATTGAAGGCTTGCTCCAGATACACTTTTCACGCTAATATTTGTATATTCATAGTCACATTTTGCTACCGCAGTTATAGTATTGCTATTTATTGATACGATATACTGGTTACCTGATTCTAAAGCTCCTACTCCATCTGCTAAGTAATATATGCCCTTTTCAGTAATAACCTCATTTGTATTCAATTCAGTTTTAGTTGAGCTATTCTCAAGTACTATCATTTGTGTATAGCTACCTGTATTTTCTGCAAAGGACTTATCCATACCCTTCATATTTGTTATAAGCAACCTATCTATAACCTTTGCCAAAACCCACTTGGGAACACAATCAGTAGCATTCAGCTCTATTCCATCAGTAAGCCCTAGCTTAGTAGCTTTATTTATATAGCTATATGGCCATACTCCTGTTAAATCCGAGGGCTTATACCCCAAGGCTGTCACTACCACAGTACATAGCTGTGCATATGAAATTTCCTTCTGAGGAGCAAAGCTCCCATCTAATTCCCCTGTCACAAAGCCCTTTTCTGTAGCCAAAGCTATGTACCCACTTGACCATCTTTCAAGAGCTACATCAGGAAAAATTGCCTTGATTTTTAGCTCCTGTGCTTCCTCCTTTAGTCCTGATGCAAGCACCATTATGGTAGCAAATTCCTCCTTGGTTACCTTCTTGTCAGGGTTAAAGTTCCCCTCGTTTCCATTTATAATACCCAGTTTCATTAGCCTTTCTACAGCCTGAGCATAGCTATCAGTGTCCTTAATGTCTGTGACGCCTGCATAAGAGTTTGTTGTAATGCTAAGCAAAAGCATTACACAGGCAACAAGCATTGAAATAAATCTGATTCTTTTTCTCATAATTCTTTTCATTCCTTTCATCTACCCTATTCATGTCGGAGTGCTTGTATTGGGTTAAGGTTTGCCGCCTTGTTCGCAGGAAAAATTCCAAAAATAACACCTACAAGCAATGATATCCCAAAGGACAGGGTCATCCATTTAAAAGAGTACACTGACGGCACAATCCCCATTCTTCCAATAGAAAAAATTACACCACAGCCCAGCATTAGTCCTATGGTACCTCCAATCCCAGTTACCATAAGTGCTTCTATTAGAAACTGAGTCAATATATTCCTCTTTTTTGCACCGATTGCTTTTCTTATTCCTATCTCTCGTGTTCTTTCAGTGACAGAAACCAGCATTATATTCATAATTCCTATCCCTCCAACTACTAGCGAAATACCTGCAATCCCTCCTAAAAGCAGCATCAGTGTACCTGTTACTGAACCCAACGTGTCCAGCATCTGAGCTGCATTCATAAGCCTGAAGCTATTTGAATCACCATATATCTTGGTAAGAAACTCTTCAAGCACTATCATAGCTGCATCAACACTTTCACTATCAGTAGCAAGTATTGCATAATTATTAATCTGTGAGTTTTGGCTCATTCTCTGTGCAACTGAAACGGGTATTACAATCTGATCATCATCAGAGGAATCGGAACCGTCAGCAATCTCCGCTAATACCCCTACTACCTTAAAAACATTACCGTCTATCTTAATGCTCTCACCTATAGGGTTATTTCCATCAAATATGTCATTTACTACGGCTGTACCGATTACCGCAACCCTTTGCCTGTTGTCATTATCAATTTCCATAAGATATCTTCCGCTTTGGGCACCTCTAACTTTAGTTTTCTCATAATCAGAGGTAGTTCCAATAATCCGTGTATCCCTTACATTTGTGCCATACTTTGTGGTTGCACTATTTATAGACATTTCTGGTGCAATAGCTGATATAACCTCAGAATTTTTATCTCCAAACTCCTTAAGCTGCTCATATGTTACCTGTCTATTGCTTCCACGCCCTGTGATATAGACGTTAATAAGATTTGTTCCTAAGCTTGATAATTGGTCGGTTATTTGCTTAGTAGTACCCTCAGCAAATGCTACTGCTGTTATAACAGACATAACACCAATAATAACGCCAAGCATTGTTAGAAAGGATCTTACCTTGTTTGAGCGTATGCTTTTTATAGCCATTTTATATGCCTGTAACAACCCCACTCAACTCACCTCCCTATCTTCTATAATCTTGCCATCCATAATTCTGATAATTCTTTTTGCCTGTTCAGCAATATGGTCATCATGCGTAATAAGAATAATTGTGTTACCCTTTGCATTAAGGTTCTTAAATATTTGCATTATTTCCTTACCTGATTTAGAGTCGAGATTTCCTGTAGGCTCATCTCCCAAAATTATAGGCGGATCAGTGACTAATGCCCTTGCTATAGCCACCCTCTGCTGTTGCCCTCCAGACAACTCTGTAGGCGTATGATGAACTCTATCTCCAAGCCCAACACTCTCTAATGCATTTACTGCTCTTTTTTGTCTTTCAGCCGCACGCATCCCCGAATATATCAGCGGCATTTCTACATTCTCTAAAGCCGTTAGCTTCTGAATTAGATTAAAGCCTTGAAATACAAAGCCAATCTTCTTATTTCTAATTTCTGCCTGCTGGTCATCTGACAGCTTGCTTGCATCATAACCATCTATAAAAAACCTCCCAGCGGTTGGCACATCAAGGCAACCAATCATATTCATTAATGTTGATTTTCCTGAACCAGAAGGACCTACTATAGCTACAAATTCATGCTCGCGTATGTGTAAATCTACCCCATTAAGTGCGTTCACAACATTATCGCCCATAATATACTTTTTATACATGTTTTCTATCTGTATCACTATCTCCCTACCATCCTTCCGATTCCACCCATATTAGAACCACCTCCGAAGCCACCCTGCTGAGAAGCCGAAGAGCTTGAAGCTGAAGAGGTTCTCTTTGGAAGAATTATTGTGTCCCCTTCACTTATTCCACCTAGAATTTCTATATAAGACTCGTTACTGATACCAGTTTTTACTGCAACTCTTACGCCTCCTGCATAATAGTCATCACTATTTACGCTTGTTGCTCCTTGTTGAGGAAGACCCCTCTGCTCCAGCATAGCTTGACGCTCTTCATCGCTCATGCTTTGAAACTGTGCTCTCATTTTTTGTCTTTCCTCGTCACTCATGTTAGCACCGAATCCGCCTGTTCTACCTGCACCACCAGCATCTTCATTTCTGCCAGCACCACTAAAACCGTTTCCTGCTCTTCCTGCGGGTTTAGCAGGGTTATTCTGTCCTGAGCTTACGCCAGCATTGCCTATTCCAACAGCTTCAGAGGTTGTACCTCCCTTTACATATACAAATGACATATCTCCTACTTTTGTAACTGCTTCTAATGGAACATACAGAGTGTCCTTGCTTTCCTTAACTAATATTTCAGCATTAGCATTCATCCCTCCACGCAAGCCCTCCATACCAGATAGAGAAATTGTCACAGGAAAGGTGGTTACGCCATTCTTGTAGTCTCCCTCTATAGCTATTTTACTAACCTGTCCAGGCAATGGATTATTAAGTGTAGCTTCCAGTGCATCAATTGTTATATTTACATTTTGCCCTGCTTGAACATCGGATATATCAAGCTCATCAATAGAGACATCAAACTCCATCCCTTTGGTATTCACAACAGTAGCATATACACTTCCTGCCTTCACCTCATCACCAATATTAACATCCTCCATGTCAACAATAATTCCATTTACTGGAGACTTTATCTTGTAGTCCTCAAGTGCTGATAATGCCAATTCAATTTGCATTTCCAGCTCCTTAACCTGTAATTCAGTGCTTGATTTAGAAACAATAATATCATCATTTTCAAAGGAAGCTAATCCCTCACCTGCTTTTACAAATTGGTTATCCACTACATTTAGCTTTGTCACTTCTCCCCCAGCCTCTGCCTTAATAACCTTACTATTATTGTAGGTAAGCTTATTTGAATTAATACTCGTGCTTATACCTTTAGATGTAGATATTTGTGCAGTAGCCACCATACCCTCTCTTATCAATCCAGCGTTGTCTATCTGAACCTCTACATTATATAATTGTCCACCGTTATCACCTACAAACGAGGTATCACTTATGTATGTTACTTTGCCAGTAACGCTTTGCATTAAATTCTCTAAAAATACAATAACACTAGTGCCCTCTTTAATCTCCTCTACACCCTGTGAATTGAATTGCAATACTGTTTTCAATTGTGACCTATCGGTTACAGTCATTATAGAAGCTCCCTTAGATACTGATTCACCAAGCTTTACATTAATTTCTGAAACTATCCCGCTAAAAGGAGAGGTTACACTCAAGCTATTAACCTGATTTTCTACGGTAGATAATGACAAAAGCTTCTGCTGAAGGCTATTTTTAAGCTTTTCGTACTCTAGCCTTGCATCGCTATCGTCAACCTCAAACAGTATATCTCCTTCCTTTACCTCATCACCTATTTTGTAATTCACTTTTGTTAGTGAACCCTTTACCTCAGAAGAAACACCTTCCTTAATTGATGGTGTAACTGCACCCGAGCCAGTCAAGGTTAAAGCTACATCTCCTCTTTTAACTGTATCAGTCCTTTGCTCAACCTTTTCGCTTTCTGCATTCTTGTTTTTTATAAAGCTATAAATACTAAAACTAATACCTGCCAATATTACTATTGTAATTAAAACCCAAACCAGCTTGGGTATCCTTGATAGAAAAAATTTTTCCTGAATCAAAAAAACTTCCCCCTTTATCCTACTTCAATTCTACTATTCTTCAATAAGTAGTACCTTACAGTCTAATTTGATTAGAATAGCATTAATTTTAATTATATAGACTAAAAATGTACTTATTTAGTAAAGAATATGAACATTTTGTTAACAAAACAGGATGCGATATACCCACGCTCGCACTTGACTATGTTTTTATTAAATAATACAATGGAATAAATGTTGCTTTAATCAATTTGTTAGAGAGGTTATTATGGCTATTTGGAATCCGTGGCGGGGATGTCACAAAAAAAGCGAAGGTTGTGCTAATTGTTACATACATAGAGCAAATTCAAGAAAGGGAATTAATACTGACATAATATATAAGACAGAAGAATTCTATAAGCCCATTGAAAAAGACAAGAAGGGCAATTTTAAGATAAAGGGCTATCAGACAGTTTTTTTATGCTTTAATAGTGACTTCTTTGTTGAGGAAGCTGATGAATGGAGAAAAGAAGCATGGGAAATTATGAAAACCAGAAATGATATAAGCTTTTTATTCCTTACAAAAAGAATTGAAAGATTCAGAATTGGTCTGCCAGACGATTATACAGACGGATATGATAATGTAACAGTGTGTACAACTATTGAGAATCAGCTAAGAGCTGATGAAAGACTTGCTATTTTCAAGGAGCTACCAATTAAGCATAAAATGATTACAATACAACCAATGCTAGAAAGAATCAATATACTCGATTATCTGGACAGTACTATTGAATGCGTAATAGTAGGTGGAGAATCAGGCAATAATCTCAGACCTTTAAATTATGAATGGGTTTTAGATATAAGAGAACAGTGTATAGAAAAAAATGTAGGCTTTGAATTCAGACAGCTTGGATCTACATTTATCAAGGACGGCTCAACCTACAAGATAGCAAGACAATATTTATGTGCTCAGGCAAGACAAGCTAATATAAATTATAAGAGAGTATAGGTTTAAAGCGTAACTATTCAGACTATAATTTATATATATTTCAGCTATTTAAATTTGCACATATGGCATTTCAAGTGTATAATTAAACACAATAATCAGTAATTTTATATATGATTTTCTTTCAACCTAGATTTATGACTGAAGAAAGGAATTGACATAATAATGATATATAGTGAATATGGACAAACTGGAAAAAAGGTATCTGCTGTGGGTTTTGGCGGCATGAGATTTGATGAGAGTAAAAGCAATGAAGAAAATGCTGAGCTTCTTATTTATGCATACGAAAAAGGAATTAACTACTTTGATACAGCTCCTGGTTATAGTAGCGACAGAAGTGAGGATATCTATGGTATTGGTCTTAGTAAGCTTAAGGGTACATTCTATGTTACCTCAAAAGCGATGCCAACAAAAGTAGATACCTCTGAAAAAGCAATAGAGGCGGTAAAAAAATCCCTTGAAAGGCTAAAGGTTGATAAGATTAATTTTTATCATGTATGGTGTATACGGAATATGGATCACTACAGTCTTGCAATGAGACCAGGCGGACAGTATGAAGGGCTGCTAAAATGTAAAGAGGAGGGGCTAATTGAGCATATAGTGTTTTCTTCTCATCAACCAGGAGACCAAGTCAAGCAAGTACTAGACGACGGTATGTTTGAAGGCGTTTTGTTAGGAATGAATATACTCAATTTCCCTTATAGATGGGATGGCGTATCCTATGCATACAAAAATAAATATGGTGTAGTAGCAATGAACCCATTGAGTGGCGGAATGATTCCTCAACACGAGGAACAACTAGGATACCTCACTGAGAATAATGAGTCAGCTACAGAGGCTGCACTAAGATTTAATATTTCATGCCCTGAGATTACTGTTACGCTTAACGGCTTTACAACAAGGGAGCAAATTGATATGGCATGTCGTATAGCAGATGAATCCAAACCGTTTACTGAAGAAGATATTAATAAAATAAGAGCAAAGCTAGGAACAAATATGAATTCGGTATGTACCGCATGTGGTTACTGTAAGGACTGCCCTGTTGGTATCCCTATACCTTCATATATGCAGCATTATAATGAAAAACAGATTTTTTCAGCTGATGACGATGCACTAAAAAATATACTAAAATTTAGCCATGAATGGGGCTTACTAGCTTCAAACAGTGTCAGGGCTAAGGCGTGTATAGAATGTGGCAAATGCGAGCGTGATTGTACTCAGCATTTACCTATTATTGAAAGATTGAAATATCTGAATAAATTGGATAGTTAGCTGTCCAATTTATTCAAAAAGTTAGTGTTATTACTACCTCAATAATGATCGTTTATATAATTAGTTCCCATTTTTTTAATTTCAATATATTCTGTTAGTCTGCCCTGCAAATGATTATGACCAGAAATACGCCCTTCATTCACAGCCTGCTCAATAGTAATTGTTCCAAACAATAATTGAGTAAATACATTCATATGGCAAGAAATATCTATTGGAGCGGTATGATATAAATCAATTGTAATATCTTCACTAGTATTAAGAATAATACTACAATTATTCCATTCAACAAATTCATCAATGATGGAAATAACGATTGCTCTTTTAACTAGAATTAAATCAGATAATATTGGTTTTAGGCTGTTAATGTCAACAACCCTTACCATCATAAATGGCATAATGCTTAGCTTTGCACTTTGCACTGGTAAATACATATAAATATTGTTATCTGTTGAGGTGGTGATTTTAAAGCTAGCGTTATTGTCCCTCATATATTTAAGCATGCCTAAAAATGCTTCATGCTTTACATATGCAATTTCATCTATATGATAAATACTACCTTCATTATCAGTCTTACCATTAACGGATTCTACTCTGTAAAGCATATACCCTAACAGCATGTCCTTGTTCTCAATGAAAATGCCCTCATAGCCTTCAAGACTTAGGTCCTTAATTATATTAAGCCATTCAAACTCAGTCCTAACGATACTTCCATTTTTGTTAGCTATAAATCTATTATAAACAGCTATAAGCTTATCTATATCATTATCAAAATCAATAGGAATAATTTCTTCTGTACCTACATAGCTATAGTTAATTAATAACTGACTAATATCGTTTGCAATAAGCTGGTACTGATGATGAAAATAGCAGGTTTCCCATCCCAATTTCCTATAGAATTGAGATTCAAACGGAAGTAGCATACAAAGTGAATGTCCTTGAGCCTTCATTCGCACAAGAGCTTCTTTCAGGAGCCTTTTTGCATATCCCTTTTTCCTATATTCTGGATAGGTGCAAACCCCAACTATATATGGCATTGTTATGACTTCTTGATTCAGATTTATCCTCTTTTGTAGCATTTGCATTGAACCCGCTGGCTTTTCATCTTCAAAAAGGACTAGTGTGTTTTCTGGACTATAAATGCTGTCAAAAAACCATTTAACAAAATCGTCAGAGTCATCAAAGCAAGCCTTCCACATTGCTATAACCATATTCTTTTCTGCTTCAGACTCTTGTGCCAATCTTATCTCCACTA
>QKEK01000031.1 GCA_003251775.1 Clostridia bacterium
ACGCAATATGCTGGTACAGTATACGCTGAAATAGAGTTCTATAATGCAGATAATACCGCAATAATGACAAGTAGCAAGTTTTCATTTGAAGTAAGAGAAAGTATTAACAATGATAGTGCTGTACAGTCAAGTAGTGAATATCCTTTGTTGCAGACATTAATTCAAGATGTAGAATCAGCGGAAACAGTTCGCAATGCAAATGAAAATATTCGTATTGAAAATGAAAACATAAGAATATTGCAAGAATCACAACGTCAAACAGACACAGCTAATGCTATAACCAACTTACAGACTGCGGTAGATACTACGAAGGTAATACCTAAAACTGGAGTAGCCACTTATGCTAATATAGCAACAACTTATCCTACTCCAGAGATTGGTTGGCTTGTTCATGTAACAGATACTGGCAAATGGTACAGGTTTGATGGTAGTACATGGGTTAATACAGCTACATATTCAAATGAGGCATTAGATGCAGTTATAGCACAAGTATATACACCAGACTCAACAACCCCAACAACAAATACAGCCTCAATATTTTCGATAGGTTCAAACGTAATTGATGGTGTTGCTAGTGAGTTTGTAATTAAAGGGAATAGTATAAGCCAAAATGTAGTAAATGGTGATTTTAGTAATGGGACTACAGGGTGGACTGGCGCAAATTCCACTCTTTCGTCGTCTAATAGCGTTCTATTAATTGCTGGTAATGGCGGTTCTTTATCACCTCTTGGATACCAAAATGTATCTAAAGGCTTTACAATTGGTGATAAATGGTTTACATATTTGAAAGCCAGAGTAACAAATGCAAACGCTGTATCTATAAGTTTTGAATATGATGGTTCGACTTCTGGGACTTCAATTTCAAAAAGCTTGTCAAGCCCAGTGCAAAATCAATGGTACGAATTATATAGTAAAATAACAGTACCTAGCGATTGGGGTGGTGATACACAGCTAAAACTAAGACATAGCTACGCAGATGTAGCCACAGCCAGTAACGTCATGGAAGTAGACGGAAACGCTGGTGTATTTGCTATCAACATGACAGCTAATGGAATACAAGACTACACAGAAGAACAGATGCTTGACTTAGTACGTCAAGGTTATTGGGAAGGTACAAAATCAACTCTAGGCGGTATTGTAAAGAGTGTTGGGAAGAATTTGTTTGATGGAGAACTAGAATTAGGTTCTTTGAATCTCACAACTGGAGAAGAGTCTGCAAGTACAACAATAACTAGGACTAAAAATTTCATTAGAGTAAGCCCAAATACTACATATAATTTAAAATCTTTTAATTCGTTAAATAGTAGGTATTTTTTATATGATATCAACAAAAAGCTTATATCACATGTATTTAATGCGGTTTCATCATACAATATTATTACTCCATCAAATGCAATATATATCAAATGGTTTGCAACTTCAACAGATATACAATCAAAGTATCAGCTTGAGTATGGAGCAACCGCAACAACATACGAACCATACAAACTCAGCGAAATAGTCTACGAACCACCATTTAACGACAATCAATTAACAAGAGTACCAAATGGCTCAGCGGATGAAATTGATATTGCTACACAGAGGAATAAGAAATATGTGTTGAAGAGTGGGGATATAAATGGTTTGTCTACCATAAACGCAAATAATGATATTGTAACAATTACGAAGCCTACAGATTATTCACAGTATAATATAACGACTAAATCATTGGCTACGTCACAAACTGTTTTAATACCAAAGTTTAGAGCAATAGCAAATGTTGTAGATGACACGATGTCTATCGGAGGTATTTATCAAGCATCCGCTTTAAGCGTTGGTTTAGTTGTACCAAAAGGCACATACGCAAACCTAGCTGCCGCCCAAGCCGACCTTGCAGGAACAGAAATAATATATCAACTTGCAACACCTGTCAAGTATGATGTACCACCACAAGCGTTAGAGGTGTTTAAGAGCGGTACAGTGTATTGGCAACCCTATAAGAAAATGACTCTTGATGGTAGTTTGAGTTGGGTATTTGGAGTCGATTATACAGGCTTCAAAACAGTAAGATTGACTGGATTAACAAATTACTTGAAGTATAACATAGCGGACTCTATAGACGGATTATATGCTACGAAACACACTGGAAAACAATTAACTAATCAAACATCATCAACAGCAAGTGATAGTATTTCATATATTAACTCAGCTTTAGCTGTATCAATTTCTATAGCCGATACGGACTCAGGTTGGGGAGAAACTTACACACCATCAACTGATGAAATTCAAGCATACTTCTATGGTTGGAAAATGAATAACGGTACTTTTGGTACTGCTTACAATGGAACAGGAACAAAAACATGGACACGTAGAAGTGCTACAAGTAATGATGAATCTGTAACCACTGTCCCAACTATAAGAGCATTGGGTGAGGGTATGTATACGCTCGATTATGAAGTTAAGAGCGAATTAAGCACTATACCAAGTATAACACACTCTGAGCCGATTAATTTGGTGCAGGGGTATGAGAACATAAGCAAAGCAGTTAGTAATTTAAGTGAGTCATTAAGTGACTTATGGCTTTATATTATAGGAACTTAAAGAGGTGGTAATAGATGGATAGAATAAAATTAAGAGCATATCAAGGGTTATTGAAATCAGGTAGAATTACAAAAGAGACTGTATATAATAATGTTTTGTCTAATAAGATAACT
>QKEK01000240.1 GCA_003251775.1 Clostridia bacterium
ATAGATGTATTGCAGAATTTGTATGATAAGTTTACAGCGTATATCCAAGATTTAATAATGAATTTTATGATATATGATGTAATGGGGTTAACCAAGGAACAGATAGAAGAGATAAAAAAGGCAGTAGCTGTACCTAGTATTATTCTAGGCGATAAGGTTGTTGCTAAGATGACAGAGGATATGAGTAACTTTAATCAGGAGGTATCTGCCTTACAGCAGGAGTTTGCTCCGTTTTATAATACTATGACTATGGTTAAATTAGTACTGATTGGTCCTGATGGATACAAGCAGCTAATCAATAATTCTAAAAGTGTATCAAATACAGGGTATAACTATTCAATAGCTGAACCAAAGGTTGACAATTTGCAGGTGACCATAAAGACTAAGGGTGGTATAAGCTATTATAAAGGTCTATTTGGTATTAAGTATCCTTATGCTGACCAAAACGGAACGGATGATGATATCTATTTTGGAGTTAAATTTAGAGATGGCTCTACAGCAGAACAGCTTTTTGATAAATCTGGATATAACGATTTTGAAGCTGGAGATTTAGATACATACACTCTACCATTAAATAAAAGCGTAAAGCTAGGAGATATCGTTCAGCTATACTTGAAAAAAGTGTCGACAGGTCTACCTGGACCCAATTGGAAGCCTGAATACTTTGAGGTCAGTGCATATAATGGGAATACAAAGCTAAAGGATTTGGGTAGAACTAACATGGATTATTTTATTGAAGGCTCTACAACCAAAGGCTTTGATGTAGGATATTCTGGCTTGAGCTATAATACTGCACTAAATTCAGGTATTATTGATTTTATGCAAAGCTTAGATAACAGTATGCAATGGCAACAACCAGGGTTTATTCTATGGAGTGATACACAGCTTAGAACAGATATCTTCTATAGAATATTTAAAGACGTAGAAAAGTATGATCAGCCTGGCTTTGATCCATATGTATTTAATACAGCAGGTTATGATAATCTGGGAAATGGCACAAATCTCACTGGTAGTCAGGATACGGATACTGATTTAACTGCATTAGCTGATTCAATAAACTATGTTAATGCCAGTAGCTGGGCATTAAATGAAATGAAAAATGCAGTTAAAAATAGGATAGTAAAAGACTTCAGTATATTTGAAGACTGTAGTGCAAATATATCAAGAAAGGATTTTGCGGAGATTGTAGTAAATTTGTATGAAGCATTAATTGGGGAAGAGGCAGAGGCAGCTCCAAGTAATACATTTACTGATACATCTGATATTAAGATACTGAAAGCCTATAAAAATGGTTTAGTAAATGGCGATGGCAAAGGCAAATTTATACCTGACGCATCTATATCTAGAGAGCAGATGGCTGTTATGTTCAAAAATGTTATATCAGCGGCATATAATCATATAGGTAAATCCTATGATGAACCAGAAGGCAGTTTGTCAGTTGGCGATAAGGATAAGGTTTCCTCATGGGCAAAGCAAAGTGTACACTTTGTTTACACAAGTAGCATAATAACAGGTGACGGGACTAATTTTAATCCTAAAGGAACTGCTCCAGTTCAACAAGCCGTTGCTGTAGTTAACAGGGTATATGAAAAATACAAGAGTGTTTTCATGTCAGAGCTTCTAACACACTAAACAAGACCAGAGTCTGAAGATAAAGAAAAATGGTATAAATGAAATTATGATTTTAGTAGAACAAGTCTTTGAAAGCGACTTGTTCTACTAGAATCAATTATATTGTAGCTTAAGCTAAGCGAAAGGAATGGATTAGAATGAAAAGAGTATTGAGCTTATTGAGTATATTTATATTAGTAATATCATTAATGGGATGTTCAAATTCTAAGGAAATACAAAAGAGTGAAGATGAGATAAGGGCAGAAATTAAAGCTGAGCTAGAGGCAGAATTAGAAGCAGAAAAAAACAAAGAGATCGAAAACGAAATAGCATCACAAGAAGAAAAACAAGAAGAAGTAAATAAGGAGTCAGCTAAACAGACTGGTGCAGTTGATGAAAATCAGAAAACCTCAACGAATGATATATTAATTGAAACAAATGGGAGTAATTATTACAAGTATAAAGCCAATGAGTTGGTAGCGTTTGATTTAGACGGAGATGGAAGCGAGGAAAAAATCAAGTATAACACTATAAATGGTAAATTAGAGATTGGTGGATATGAGGCTATTGATATTGATATAACCTCACCCTCTCTTGAAAAAGATCACTTTATAATCATTAAGTTTAGTGACAAATTTAACACAAAAATGAATATGATTGGCATTCTAGATTATGGACCAAGTGCTGATTATCTAACCACTTTATACTCAATTGTCGAACCTATGGGGGAAAAATGCTTTGTAAGTGTGGGTATGGTGACGGCTGAAATAGTTTTACCTGAGCAATATGATGAGAATAATGATTATGACTTTAATTATAAAGCAGTTCTTATAGAAAATGAAGGAATAGAAGCACCTGTAAGGTTGTCTGTATTGCCACAGACATGGTTTGGAAGGAATCTATTTACTTACTATTCAACCTATGTTTCATTAATTGATAGCATATATAAGTACGAAACAGATTATGTTACAAAGAGTGAATTAAAGGTAGAAAAAGATATTATAGCTTATAGTGAAAAGGATTTGAATTCAAATAATATTATCATTAAAGCAGGACAAAGAGTTAAGCTTGTAGCTAC
>QKEK01000276.1 GCA_003251775.1 Clostridia bacterium
CTGAATTCATAAAGGCATATGGAGCTATAAAGGATAATTGTGATTCGGGACAATTTAGAGCTATACAAAAAGCAGGTATATATGCAATGAAGCACCCTGAGCTTACTAATAACAATAAAATTAAATACTCCAGAAGGCTAGATTACTTAGTGTCAGCTCTAAAGGAAATAGGTTTTGAGGCAACTAAGCCCAAGGGTACATTTTATTGTTATGTAAGAAGTCCTTCAGGTGCAAAAAATGTCAGATTTAATAGTGCTACACAGGCAACACAATATATTATTGAGAATGCTATGATTTCAGTAGTGCCATGGGCTGATGCAGGAGAATATCTGAGATTTTCCGTTACATTTGAGGCAGCTAATGAGGAAGAAGAAATGGCGGTAATTGATGAAATGAAGGAAAGACTTTTGAGGCTTGGGCTATGCTTTGAATAGGGGGTCTTTATTTTTAATGAATTTAACTCTATCATTAATGAATTTAACTCTGAAATTAATGTATCTGACTCAGATATTAATGAATTTTACCATAAAAGCAAAAATAATTGTAAAAGTAAGTGGCGTAGTGTATTATATTACTAAATTATAATGAGCTTTTTATAACGTTATAATTATAAAATTAATTGCTAATAATATTAATAGTACCCAATTATAACTAATTGGAGTTGCTTACTATAATAATATGATAATGAGGTGGATAATATGGGAATGACTATGACGCAAAAAATACTTGCAGCACATGCAGGTGTTGAAAAGGTTTCAGCTGGAGAAATAATTCAAGCTAATTTGGATATGGTGTTAGGTAATGATATAACATCTCCAGTTGCTATTAAGGAATTTGAAAAAACGGGTGCAACAAAGGTTTATGACCAGAACAAAATTGCTCTCGTACCAGATCACTTTACACCTAATAAGGACATTAAGTCTGCTGAGCAGGTTAAGGTAATGAGAGAATTTGCAAAAAAAATGGGTATTGTTAACTATTTTGAAATAGGTCAAATGGGTGTTGAGCATGCTCTCTTACCTGAAAAGGGACTTGTAAAAGCTGGTGACTTAATTATAGGAGCTGATTCACATACCTGTACATATGGTGCACTAGGTGCATTTTCAACTGGTGTAGGAAGTACGGACATGGCAGTAGGAATGGCTACAGGTAAGGTTTGGCTTAAGGTGCCAGAGGCTATAAAGTTTGTCATTACAGGCAAATTTCAAAAATGGGTATCAGGTAAGGATTTAATCCTGCATATCATTGGTATGATAGGGGTTGATGGTGCAAATTATAAGTCAATGGAGTTCACTGGAGAAGGCTTGAAGGAATTATCCATGGATGATAGATTTACCATAGCGAACATGGCTATTGAAGCAGGTGCTAAGAATGGTGTATTTGAAGTCGACGAAAAAACAAGAGAATACCTAGTAGAGCATGGAAATAAAGTATTTACTGAATACAAAGCAGACGAGGATGCTATATATGAAGCTATATATAGCATAGATTTAAATGAGCTAAAGCCAACAGTAGCCTTCCCTCATTTACCAGAGAACACTAAAACAATAGATGAGGTGGGAGAGGTAATAATCGATCAGGTTGTAATAGGCTCATGTACAAATGGAAGAATTGAGGATATGAGAAAGGCTGCTGCTGTATTAAAGGGCAGAAAGGTAAATAAAAACATCAGATGTATTGTAATACCTGCAACTCAAAAGATATGGCAACAAAGCATGAATGAAGGGCTATTTGATATATTCATTGATGCTGGTGCAGCTGTTAGTACTCCTACCTGTGGACCTTGTTTAGGAGGTCATATGGGTATACTTGCAGAAGGTGAGCGTTGTGTTGCAACTACAAACAGAAATTTTGTAGGAAGAATGGGACATGTAAAAAGTGAGGTTTACCTTGCAAACCCAGAGGTTGCTGCGGCTTCTGCTGTAACAGGAAAAATATCATCGCCAGATGAGCTGAAATAATAAGTATATTAGTAGTTAATAGACATATGAGTTAATTAATTCAATTTTAGAAAGGAATGGTGAGTACAATTATGAAGGCTGAAGGAAAGATAGTAAAATATGGAGATAATATAGATACCGATGTAATTATACCTGCTAGATATTTAAATACCTCTGATCCAAAAGAGCTAGCCTTACACTGTATGGAGGATTTAGACACTGGCTTTGTAGAAAAGGTAAAAACTTGTAGCATAATGGTAGCGGGGGATAATTTTGGTTGCGGTTCTTCAAGAGAGCATGCACCTATCTCAATAAAAGAGTCTGGAATTAAGTGTATTGTTGCAAAGTCCTTTGCAAGAATTTTCTATAGAAATGCAATTAATATCGGATTAGCAATAATTGATTGCCCACAAGCTGTAGAGGAGGCTTGTGACGGAGATACTTTCAGCATAGACTTTGATAATGGAAGTATAGTAAATCAAACAAAAAATAAAACATATAAAATTCATCCTTTCCCAGAATTTATTCAAAAGGTTATTCAAGAAAACGGTTTGATCAGTATGGTTAAAAAGCAGTTTTCTTAAAATTATAGGCACTTATTAACAGGCGTACGGTTTTTTAAGAGGAGAGGCTTTAAGGTTGAAAGAAAATGACATATTAAAATGATTAGAATAGAAAAGGTATAAATATATGATTTTCTTTCAACCAAGATTTGTGGCTTAAGAAAGAAATG